>NZ_JAVRHI010000334.1:0-39512 GCF_034105845.1 Streptomyces sp. CRN 30
GCCGCGGACGCCGGACGCCCCCTCGACGGCGCCGGCGGGGCGGGAGCCCACCCGGCGCCGGAGCGACACGCCGCGGTCCGTCGTCATGCCCGGGGTCAGCCCCTGCCCTGCCGCAGCGCGGGGTGCTCCCCCGCCGCGACCAGGTCCGAGACGGCCGTCCGCGGGTCGCGGCCGGTCACCAGGGACTCGCCGACGAGCACCGCGTCGGCGCCGTCGTGGGCGTACGCGATCAGGTCGTGCGGGCCGCGGACGCCGGACTCGGCGACCTTGACGATGTGCGCGGGGATCTCGGGGGCGACCCGCTCGAACGTGGAGCGGTCGACCTCCAGGGTCTTCAGGTTGCGCGCGTTGACGCCGATGACCTTGGCGCCCGCGTCCACCGCCCGCTCGACCTCGTCCTCGTCGTGCACCTCGACCAGCGGGGTGAGCCCGATGGAGTGGGCCCGCTCGATCAGCGACTCCAGGGCCGGCTGCTCCAGGGCCGCGACGATCAGCAGGGCGAGGTCGGCGCCGTACGCCCGGGCCTCCCACAGCTGGTAGGAGGTGACGATGAAGTCCTTGCGCAGGACGGGGATGTCGACCCGGGCGCGGACGGCCTCCAGGTCGGCGAGGGAGCCGCCGAAGCGGCGCTGCTCGGTGAGGACGGAGATCACGGCGGCGCCGCCCGCCTCGTAGTCCGCCGCCAGTCCCGCCGGATCGGCGATCGCGGCCAGCGCGCCCTTGGACGGGCTGGAGCGCTTGACCTCGCAGATCACCTTGACACCCTCACCGCGGAGCGCGGCCACCCCGTCCTTGGCCGCCCGAGCCTGCGCCGCGCGCTCCTTGAGCTCGTCGAGGCTGACGCGCGCCTGCCGCTCCGCGAGGTCGGCACGGACTCCGTCGATGATCTCGTCGAGCACACTCACGCGAGCGGCCCCCTTCCTGACGGTGTGGACGTTGTGGTGCGGGTTTACTGCGATGGTATCCGGAGCAGGGCGTAGGCCTCACATCCGGTTGACGCCACTCCCGCCGGCCGGACGTGCGCCGTCCGGTCAGGGACGGAGCCAGCCGCCGAACGGCAGGTTCCGGACCACGGTGAAGAGCAGGCCCAGCGCGCCCAGCGACCACAGCGCCACGGGGGCGAGCTCGATGCGCAGCGGGCGGCCGCGGGCCCGGTGCGCCACCCATACGGTCCACACCGCGGCGAAGGCCAGGAAGCCGAGGACGGCCGCCGCGTTGGCCGTGAGGGCGCCGGTGAGGTCCCCGTGCGCGAAGGCGTGGGCGGCGCGGAGTCCGCCGCAGCCCGGGCAGTACAGGCCGGTGAGGCCCAGCAGCGGGCAGACCGGGTAATGGCCGGGTTCGTTCGGGTCCACGGCCGCGACGTACGCGAAGGCCCCGGTCACGGCCGCGAGCACGCCCGCGGGCACGGCCAGCCGTCCCGGCAGCGCCGCGGCACCGCCCGGTGGCGTGGCCCCGCGGCTGTCGTCGTTCACACCCGCATTGTGCCCGGCGCGCACCGCACGCGCGCGCGAGGGGCGGCCCGGCACCGCTGCCGGGGCCCGCCCCTCGCGCGCGAAGTCGTGACGGAGCCCCGTGCGGGGCCGTCCCGACCGGCGTCAGCCCTTGGCGCCCGCCGGCTCGCCCTTGCCCGCGACCTGGTGCACCGGGTGCATGTCCTTCGACTGGCCGAGGCCCATCGCGCGCATGATGCCGCCGACGACGGCGCCCAGGAGGACGACGACCATGCTGACCCAGAAGCCCACCGGGTGGGCCGCCACCATGAAGGCGCCGGCAGCGCAGAAACCGATGAAGGCGATGATGACACCGGTCCAGGCGGCCGGGGTGTGACCGTGGCTGCTGCCGTGGCTGCTGCCCGCCATGACTTGCTCCTCGTGGGTGTGTGGTGCGATGCGTGGGTGCGTCGGACGCTCGCTCTCCATTGTCGCGTACGCGCGCGCGTGCGGCTCGGTCGGGGTCGGTCCCCCGCGACGGGCGGGGTCCGCACGGAACCCTCGCGGTACGCCGCGGGGTGGCTACGAGCCCGTCGGGTCCTCGCCGCGGTCCAGCGCCTTCCACAGGTCCTCGGGCCGGTCCGGGTCCACGGGCCTGGCCGCCCGGCGCGGCCGGGGTGTCCCGTCGCGCTCGTAGCGGCCGGACATCGCGGGCCACCGCCTGCCGTACCACAGCGCGAGCAGCCCGGCGAGCAGGAGCAGGGCGCCGCCCGCGGCCGCCACGTACGGCCAGGCGGTGTGGCTGAGCGATTCGACGGTGGCGGAGGCGTCGCCGGAGGCCTCGGCGGCCTTCTCGTCGAGCGCGGTCCGGTCGGAGGCGCCGAGCAGCGCGGCGACGATCGTGCCGGCGCCGGAGAGCGCGAGCAGCGCCGCCACGAGGACGCGTCCGGCCCGGCGGACGGCGAAGACGGCGACGAGGGCGGCGAGGCCGACCACGGCGAGGGACGCGGGCACGCCGGTCACGTCGCTGCCCTGCGCGGTCAGCGGGAAGTCGCCGCCCGCGACCGTCGCGGTCGCCGCCGACCAGCGCTGCCGGGAGGAGAGCAGCGCCACGGCGGCGCCGAGCGCGCCGGCCAGCAGCGCCACGGCGAGGCTGCGGCGGCCGGACCGGACGGAGGCGGCCTGGGAACGGGGGTGAGGTACTGCGGTCACGTACTCCACTATCGCTCGGACCCCGGGTGTTTGGTCACCCGGGGTTCACCGGCGGCCGTCCGGAGTCCGTCCACCGGCTCTCAGCGGTCCCGCGTGAGCCGGTTCGCGGTGTGGACCGCGCGGAGCACCGCCGCCGCCTTGTTGCGGCACTCGGCGTCCTCGGCGGCCGGGTCGGAGTCGGCCACGACGCCCGCGCCCGCCTGGACGTACGCCGTGCCGTCGCGCAGCAGGGCGGTACGGATGGCGATGGCGGTGTCGGAGTCGCCCGCGAAGTCCAGATAGCCGACGCAGCCGCCGTACAGGCCGCGGCGGGAGGGCTCCAGCTCGTCGATGATCTGCATCGCGCGGGGCTTCGGCGCGCCGGAGAGCGTGCCCGCGGGGAAGCAGGCGGTGAGCACGTCGAAGGCGGTCCGGCCCTCGGCGACCCGGCCGGTGACGGTGGACACGATGTGCATCACGTGGGAGTACCGCTCGATGGACATGAAGTCGACGACCTCGACGGAGCCGGGCGCGCAGACCCGTCCGAGGTCGTTGCGCCCGAGGTCGACGAGCATGAGGTGCTCGGCGCGCTCCTTGGGGTCGGCGAGCAGTTCGTCGGCGAGGGCCTGGTCCTCCTGCGGGCCGGCGCCGCGGGGCCGGGTCCCCGCGATGGGATGGACCATCGCCTGCCCGTCCTCGACCTTGACGAGCGCCTCGGGGGACGAGCCGACGACGTCGAAGTCGTCGAAGCGGAAGAGGTACATGTACGGGGACGGGTTGGTGGCCCGCAGCACCCGGTAGACGTCCAGCGCGCTCGCGGTGCACGGCGTCTCGAAGCGCTGGGAGGGCACGACCTGGAAGGCCTCGCCCGCGCGGATGCGCTCCTTGACGTCCTCGACGGCGGCCTGGAAGTCGGGACCGCCCCACAGGGCGGTGTACTCGGGCAGCTCGGAGGGCGGGAGCACGGCCGGGGGCTGCGCGACGGGGCGGGAGAGGTCGGCCTCCATGGCGTCGAGACGGGCGATCGCGTCCGCGTACGCCTCGTCGACGCCGGTGTCGAGGTCGTTGTGGTTGATGGCGTTGGCGATGAGCAGGACCGTGCCGTCCCGGTGGTCCAGGACGGCGAGGTCGCTGGTGAGCAGCATGGTCAGCTCGGGGAGCCGCAGGTCGTCGCGGTCGCCGGGGCCGATCTTCTCCAGGCGGCGCACGATGTCGTAGCCGAGGTAGCCGACCATGCCGCCGGTGAAGGGCGGCAGGTCGGGGGCGAGGTCGCGGGGGGTGTGCAGGGCCTCGACGGTGGCGCGCAGCGCGGCGAGCGGGTCGCCGTCCGTGGGGACGCCGACGGGCGGGGTGCCCAGCCAGTGCGCCTGCCCGTCGCGCTCGGTGAGGGTGGCGTGGCTGTGGACGCCGACGAAGGAGTAGCGGGACCACGTGCGGCCTCCCCCACCGCTGGACGCGTGGGCGGTACCCCCATCCGCGGACTCCAGCAGGAAGGTGCCGGGGCGGTCGGCGGCGAGTTTGCGGTACAGCCCGACCGGCGTGTCGCCGTCGGCGAGCAGCTTGCGGCCGACCGGGATGACGCGGCGGTCACCGGCCAGTTTGCGGAACGTCTCGAGGTCCATGGCGGTCGACCCTACTGATCGTCCGCCGTGCACAGCACGTCCGCGTCGAAGCAGTTGCGGGCGCCGGTGTGGCAGGCGGCGCCCACCTGGTCGACCTTGACCAGCACGGTGTCGGCGTCGCAGTCCAGGGCGACGGACTTCACCCACTGGAAGTGACCGGAGGTGTCGCCCTTCACCCAGTACTCCCGGCGGCTGCGCGACCAGTACGTGCAGCGGCCGGTGGTGAGCGTGCGGTGCAGTGCCTCGTCGTCCATCCAGCCGAGCATGAGCACCTCACCGGTGTCGTACTGCTGGGCGATGGCGGGCAGGAGTCCGTCGGCGCTGCGCTTGAGGCGGGCGGCGATCTCGGGGTCCAGGCCGCTGGGCGTGCGGGGCGGGGGCGCGCTGGTCATGGGTGCCATTGTGCCGCGCCGTGCGCGCCGCTCCGGCCGCGGTCCACGGGCCGGACCGCGCGGCCCCCGGCGTGGGCACTTTCGCGCCGTCGCACGGACTGTGCTGGGCGCACCTGCCGCCCGGCCGTAGGCTGGCTGTCATGTCGACCCATGCCAAGCGTGAACGACTTCTCCTCGCCGACCTGTTGGAGGCCGTGGGCCCGGACGCGCCGACCCTGTGCGACGGCTGGCACGCCCGTGACCTCGCCGCGCACCTGGTGGTCCGCGAGCACCGCCCGGACGCCGCCGCGGGCCTCCTCCTCAAGCCGCTCGCCTCGCGCCTGGACAAGGCGATGACGGAGTTCGCCGCGAAACCGTACGAGGAGCTGGTGCAGCTCGTCCGTACCGGCCCGCCGCGCTTCTCGCCGTTCTCCCTGAAGCAGATCGACGAGGCCGCGAACGTCGTCGAGTTCTACGTCCACACCGAGGACGTGCGCCGTGCCCAGCCCGACTGGACACGGCGGGAGCTGGACGCCGTCTTCCAGAACACCCTGTGGTCCCGTCTGGAGCGCACCGCCAGGCTGTCGGGCCGCAAGGCTCCGACGGGCCTGGTGCTGCGCCGCCCCGACGGCCAGACGGTGGTCGCCCACAAGGGCGCCCCGGTGGTCACGGTGACCGGCGAGCCCTCGGAGCTGCTGCTGTTCCTGTACGGCCGCCAGCAGGCCGCCGACGTGGAGCTGGACGGCGACAAGGACGCGATCGCGACCCTGCACGAGAGCAAGCAGCTGGGCCTCTGACCGGCGGCCCCGGACTCCACCGGGGCGCCGGGGGAAGCGGTCGGGCCCCGGACGGGCGCCCGGCCGCTCAGTGCGGCAGCTGGACCTGGCGCAGGTCGCGGACGCACAGGGCGAGGACCCCGCCGAGGCCGCACACCGCGGCGCTGACGGCGAACACCGGGCCCGTGCCCCAGACGCCGATCGCGGCCGCGGACAGGGGCATGCCCAGCGGGGCGAGACCGAGGCTGACGATGCCGGCGACGGAGCTGACCCGGCCGAGGTAGGCGGGGTCGGACTGGGTCTGCAGCAGCGCGCCGCACAGGGCGCCGCTGAGCCCGGTGAGCAGGCCGAGCAGCACGGCCACACCCGCCGCGGCCACCACGTCCGGTGCGTGCGGAAGCGCCGCGATGGCGGCCGAGCCCGTCAGGATGCTCACCGGCATCACTATCCCGGCGTGCGGCAGGCGCCCGCGCACGGCCAGCAGCAGGGCCGCCATGCCCGCGCCGGCGCCGACCCCCGCGAGCACCCAGCCCATGCCGGACGCGCCCCAGCCGCGTTCCTCGGCGAGCAGGGTCAGTCCGATGTTCAGCGGGCCGACGAAGCCGAGGTCGCCGAGGGCGAGGGCGATCACCAGCGGGGCGAGGACCCGGTGGTTGCGGATGTAGCTGAGGCCGTCCTTCAGGTCGCGCCAGGGGGTGCGTCCGGCGGTCCGTCCGTCCCCGGGCAGGTCGGCGATCCGTACTCGCACCAGCAGCGGCACCGACACCGCTATCAGCAGCCCGGCCAGCCCGAACGCGGTGGCCGGGCCGCCCAGTGCCACGCCGAGGCCGCCCAGCGGCGCGCCCACCACGCCGGCGAAGCGGATGGCGAGGCCGCGCAGGCCCTGCACCCGCGTGAGCTGGCCCGGGCCGGTGATGCGGGCGGGGAGGGCGCCCACGGCCGGCATGAAGACGGCGTCGACCGTGCCGAAGACGAGGGAGAGCAGCACCAGCGGCCACAGTCCGGGGCTCGCCGTGAGGAGCAGGACGGCCACCGCGAGGACGGTCACGCAGCGCACGGCGTCGCTGCTGATGACGACCTTCCGGGGGCCGAACCGGTCGGCCAGCACGCCCCCGCCCAGCATGAGCAGGGCGCGCGGCAGGGCGCTCAGCGCCGTGACGAGCCCCGCCTGCGCGGGCGTACCGGCCTGGACGGCGGCCCAGGACAGTGCGAGGTAGTAGATGTTGTCCCCGAGCATGGACGCGGTGTATGCGCCCAGCCAGCGCAGGACGTTGCGGTCACGGTGGGCGGGGCGCTCGGGAAGGACGGGGAACCCGGTGAGAACGGGACGCTCCGTCGTGGCGGTTGTCGCCTCATGATCGGTCACCGGGCTTACGTTACGAGTCCGCGGCCGGACCCTCCCAACCGGCGACATCGGCACCGAAAAGCCCCAGCCGCACCGAAACAGCCGGTGACACATGCCAGACGGAAAGTCACCGCACGGGGTGCCCCGCCTTCCGCAGTGTCTGCTTCACCTGGCCGATCCGCAGGTCGCCGAAGTGGAAGACCGACGCGGCCAGCACCGCGTCAGCGCCCGCGGCGACGGCCGGTGGGAAGTCCTCCAGCCCGCCCGCACCGCCGGATGCGATGACCGGAACGGTGACGTGTTTGCGGACCGCTTCGATCATCTCGATGTCGTAGCCGTCCTTGGTGCCGTCGGCGTCCATCGAGTTGAGGAGGATCTCGCCCGCGCCGAGCTCGGCGGCCCGGTGGGCCCACTCGACCGCGTCGATGCCGGTGCCCTTGCGGCCGCCGTGGGTGGTGACCTCGAAGGAGCCGGTCTCCGTGCGGCGGGCGTCGACGGAGAGCACCAGTACCTGCCGTCCGAAGCGCTCGGCGATCTCGCGGATCAGGTCGGGGCGGGTGATGGCGGCGGTGTTCACGCCGACCTTGTCCGCGCCCGCCCGCAGCAGCTTGTCCACGTCCTCGCCGGTGCGGACGCCACCGCCGACGGTCAGCGGGATGAAGACCTGCTCGGCGGTGCGGCGCACCACGTCGTACGTGGTCCCCCGGTTGCCGGAGGACGCGGTGATGTCCAGGAACGTCAGCTCGTCGGCGCCCTCGGCGTCGTACACCTTGGCCATCTCGACGGGGTCGCCCGCGTCGCGCAGGTTCTGGAAGTTGACGCCCTTGACGACCCGGCCGTTGTCCACGTCCAGGCAGGGGATGACTCGGACCGCGAGGCTCATGCGGCACCTCCCGCCGGGGCGGCGTACGCCTCCACCTCGACCTCGACGACGAGGCTGGGGTCGATGAAGCCGGAGACGATCAGCATCGACGCCGCGGGCCGTACGTCGTCGAAGAGCTCCTTGTGGGCGCGGCCCACCTCTTCCACGTCGCGGGCGTGCGTGACGTACATACGGGTGCGGACGACGTGTTCCCGGCCGAGGCCGAGCTTCTTCAGGGCGTCGAACGCGGCCTGGAAGGCGTTGACCGTCTGCTCGTAGGGGGTGCCGGCATCGATGACGCCGTCCACCACGGACGTGCAGCCCGAGACGAGGACGAGGCCGTTCGGCAGCTGGACGGCGCGGGAGTAGCCGAGGGCGTCCTCCCACGGGCCGCCCGAGGCCACCCGGCGTACGGCGTCGGTCATGCCACGGCCTCCAGTGCTTCCTCCAGCGTGAACGCCTTCGCGTACAGCGCCTTGCCGACGATGGAGCCCTCGACGCCGAGCGGGACCAGCTCGGCGATGGCGCGCAGGTCGTCCAGCGAGGACACGCCGCCGGAGGCCACGACCGGGCGGTCCGTCGCCGCGCAGACGTTCTTCAGGAGCTCCAGGTTGGGGCCCTGGAGGGTGCCGTCCTTGGCGATGTCGGTGACGACGTAGCGGGCGCAGCCCTCCTTGTTGAGGCGCTCCAGCGTCTCGTAGAGGTCGCCGCCGTCGCGGGTCCAGCCGCGGCCGCGGAGCGTGGTGCCCCGTACGTCGAGACCGACGGCGATCCTGTCGCCGTGCTCGGCGATGACCTTGGCGACCCACTCGGGGGTCTCCAGCGCGGCCGTGCCCAGGTTGACGCGGGTGCAGCCGGTGGCGAGGGCGGCGGCGAGGGTGTCGTCGTCGCGGATGCCGCCGGACAGCTCCACCTTGATGTCCATGGCCTCGGTGACCTCGCGGATCAGCGCCCGGTTGTCGCCCGTACCGAACGCGGCGTCCAGGTCGACCAGGTGCAGCCACTCGGCGCCCGACCGCTGCCAGGCGAGGGCGGCCTCCAGCGGGGAGCCGTAGGAGGTCTCCGTGCCGGACTCGCCGTGCACGAGGCGGACCGCCTGGCCGTCACGGACGTCGACGGCGGGGAGGAGTTCGAGCTTGGCCATGGTCTACAGGGTTCCGATCCAGTTGGTGAGCAGCTGCGCTCCGGCGTCGCCGGACTTCTCGGGGTGGAACTGGGTGGCCCACAGGGCGCCGTTCTCGACGGCCGCGACGAACGGCTTCCCGTGCGTCGACCAGGTCACCAGGGGGGCCCGCAGCGCCGGGTTCGTGGTCTGAAGGGACCAGTCGTGGACGGCGTAGGAGTGCACGAAGTAGAAGCGCGCGTCGTCGTCGAGGCCCGCGAACAGCTCCGAACCGGCCGGGGCGTCCACCGTGTTCCAGCCCATGTGGGGGACGACGTCGGCCTGGAGCGGGCCGACCGTGCCGGGCCACTCGTCGAGGCCCTCGGCCTCCTCGCCGTGCTCGATGCCGCGCGCGAAGAGGATCTGCATGCCGACGCAGATGCCCATCACGGGGCGCCCGCCGGCCAGCCGGCGGCCGACGACCCAGTCTCCGCGCGCCTCCTTCAGGCCGCGCATGCAGGCGGCGAAGGCGCCGACGCCGGGCACCAGCAGCCCGTCGGCGTTCATGGCCTTGTCGTAGTCACGGGTGATCTCGACGTCGGCGCCCGTGCGCGCGAGGGCACGCTCGGCCGACCGGACGTTGCCGAAGCCGTAGTCGAAGACGACGACCTTCTTGCGGTTGCCGTTCAGGGTGCTCAATTCCACACCTCCAGCCTCAGGATGCCCGCGACGAGACACATCGCCGCGCCGATCGACAGCAGCGTGATCAGGCTCTTGGGCATGCCCTGCTTGGCGAACGAGATGATGCCGCCGACGAGGAAGAGGCCGACGACGATCAGGACGGTGGACAGCCCGTTCACAGTGCGCCCTTCGTGGACGGGAGGATGCCCGCCGCGCGCGGGTCGCGCTCGCTGGCGTACCTGAGGGCGCGGGCCAGCGCCTTGAACTGGCACTCCACGATGTGGTGGGCGTTGCGCCCGTACGGCACGTGGACGTGCAGCGCGACCTGGGCCTGGGCGACGAAGGACTCCAGGATGTGCCGGGTCATCGTCACGTCGTACTCGCCGATCATCGGTGCCATGTTCTCGGGCTCGGTGTGCACGAGGTAGGGGCGGCCGGAGAGGTCGACGGTGACCTGGGCGAGGGACTCGTCCAGTGGGACGGTGCAGTTGCCGAAGCGGTAGATGCCGACCTTGTCGCCGAGGGCCTGCTTGAAGGCGGCGCCGAGGGCGAGGGCGGTGTCCTCGATGGTGTGGTGCGAGTCGATGTGCAGATCGCCCTCGGTCTTGACGGTGAGGTCGAAGAGGCCGTGGCGGCCGAGCTGGTCGAGCATGTGGTCGTAGAAGCCGACGCCGGTCTTGATATCGGTCTTCCCGGTGCCGTCGAGGTCGATCTCGACGAGGACGGAGGTCTCCTTGGTGGTGCGCTCCACGCGCCCTACGCGGCTCATGCCTGTCGCTCCTTCTTGAGTTCACGTACCGCGTCGAGGAACGCGTCGTTCTCGGCGGGGGTTCCTGCCGTCACCCGCAGCCACCCCGGCACGCCGTTGTCCCGGACCAGGACGCCCCGGTCGAGGATCGCGCGCCACGCCCGGTGGGCGCCGTCCGCGCCGTCGAACCGCCCGAACTGCACGAAGTTCGCGTCCGACGCGGTGACCTCGTAGCCGAGTCCGCGCAGCTCCGCGACGAGCCGGTCGCGTTCCGCCTTCAGCTGCTCGACGTAGCCGAGCAGCGTGTCGGTGTGTTCCAGGGCGGCCAGCGCGGTCGCCTGGGTGACGGCGGAGAGGTGGTACGGCAGCCGGACGAGCTGGACGGCGTCCACCACGGCAGGGTGCGCGGCGAGGTAGCCGAGGCGCAGTCCGGCGGCCCCGAACGCCTTCGACATGGTCCGGGAGACCACCAGGTGCGGGCGGCCCGGCAGCAGCGACAGCAGCGAGTCGCCGTGGCTGAACTCGACGTACGCCTCGTCGATCACGACCATCGACGGCTTGGCGGCCTGCGCGGCCTCGTACAGGGCGAGGACGGTCTCCCGGGGGACGGCGTTGCCGGTGGGGTTGTTGGGGGTGGTGATGAAGACGACGTCGGGGCGGTGCTCGGCGATGGCGCGCTCGGCCGCCGCGAGGTCGATGGTGAAGTCGTCGTTGCGGGGGCCGCTGATCCAGCCGGTGCCCGTGCCGCGCGCGATGAGCCCGTGCATCGAGTACGAGGGCTCGAAGCCGATCGCGGTGCGGCCGGGTCCGCCGAAGGTCTGCAGCAGCTGCTGGATGACCTCGTTGGAGCCGTTGGCCGCCCAGACGTTCTCGGTGGTGACCGGGTGGCCGGCCGTCCTCGTCAGGTACTCGGCCAGCTTCGTGCGCAGCTCGACCGCGTCCCGGTCGGGGTAGCGGTTGAGGTCGCGGGCCGCCTCGCGCACCCGCTCGGCGATCCGTTCGACGAGCGGTTCGGGCAGCGGGTAGGGGTTCTCGTTGGTGTTCAGCCGGACGGGGACGTCCAGCTGGGGCGCGCCATAGGGGGACTTGCCGCGCAGCTCGTCCCGCACGGGCAGATCATCGATCTTCACATCGGTCAGGTGGGTCACATCGGTCACGTCCGTCACTTGCTCTCCGGCACCTTCCACCCGAACCTCGCCTTGACCGCCGCGCCGTGCGCGGGCAGGTCCTCCGCCTCCGCCAGCGTCACCACGTGGTGCGCGACCTCGGCCAGCGCGTCCTTCGTGTAGTCGACGATGTGGATGCCGCGCAGGAAGGACTGCACGGACAGGCCCGAGGAGTGGCAGGCGCAGCCGCCGGTGGGCAGGACGTGGTTGGAGCCCGCCGCGTAGTCGCCGAGCGAGACGGGGGCCCAGGGGCCGATGAAGACGGCGCCCGCGTTGACGACGCGCTCGGCGAGCGCCGCCGCGTCGGCCGTCTGGATCTCCAGGTGCTCGGCGCCGTAGGCGTTGACGACCTTCAGGCCCTCCTCGACGCCGTCGACGAGCACGATGGCGGACTGCCGGCCGGCGAGGGCCGGGCGGATCCGGTCCTCGATGTGCTTGGTGGCCGCGACCTGCGGCTCCAGCTCCTTGGCGACCGCGTCGGCCAGCGTCACCGAGTCGGTGACGAGGACGGCGGCGGCCAGCGGGTCGTGCTCGGCCTGGCTGATCAGGTCGGAGGCGACGTGCACCGGGTCGGCGGTGTCGTCCGCGAGGACCGCGATCTCGGTGGGGCCGGCCTCGGCGTCGATGCCGATGACACCGGTGAAGTAGCGCTTGGCGGCGGCCACCCAGATGTTGCCGGGGCCGGTGACCATGTTGGCGGGCGGGCAGGACTCGGTGCCGTACGCGAACATCGCGACCGCGGTGGCGCCGCCGGCCGCGTACACCTCGTCGACGCCGAGCAGGGCGCAGGCGGCGAGGATCGTCGGGTGCGGGAGGCCGCCGAAGTCGGCCTGGGCCGGGGAGGCGAGGGCGATGGACGGGACGCCGGCCTCCTGCGCGGGCACCACGTTCATGATCACGGAGGACGGGTAGACCGACCGGCCGCCGGGCGCGTACAGCCCGACGCGCTCGACCGGCACCCACTTCTCGGTGACCGTGCCGCCGGGGACGACCTGGGTGGTGTGGGTGGAGCGGCGCTGCTCGCGGTGGACGGTGCGGGCGCGGCGGATCGACTCCGTAAGGGCCGCACGGACGGCCGGGTCGAGCTGCTCCAGCGCCTCGGTGAGCGCCTCGGCCGGGACCCGTACCGACTCCAGGCGGACGCCGTCGAACCGCTCGGCGAACTCGATCAGCGCCGCGTCGCCCCGATGATGCACGGCCTCGCAGATCGGGCGCACCTTGTCCAGGGCGGCCGCGACGTCGAAGTCGGCTCGGGGCAGCAGGTCGCGCAGGGCGGACCCCGACGGAAACTCCGTGAGGGCGTCGCCGCGCAGATCGATTCGGGAGATCACAGGGCCAATTCTCTCAGACCCGCACGGCGGACCGTGCGCCCGTATCAGTGGCTGATACACGTTCGGCGGGCACTCGCGAAGATCGTCTTTACGGTTAGTGTTCAAGTCGTCACCCAGCGGGCATGGGACGGGTGTACGGACCCGCGGGCGGATGGGGCGGCCGGGCATTCGCGAGGGTCCTGCTCGGCTCCGGGCGGGAGAGACGGGGAACGGGGCAGAAGGGACGGCGAGCCGTGACCGAAGGTGCCGGCGTCCGGCCGGGGGATCCGCCGGACGATCTGACCGCCGCCGAGATCGGGATGTGGCAGGCCTTCCGCAACGGCAGCACGTACGACCTGCGCAGCGGGGACACCGCGGTGGACGATCCGCACTCCGGCCACTTCTGGGGCCCGGAGCGGACCGTGCGGGCGCGCATCGTGTGCTGGCTGCTGCTGGACGGGCCGCCCGCCCTCGCGGGGCGCGTGTCGGCGCTGAAGCTGGTGGGCGTGCAGATCGTGGACGCCTTCGACCTGGCGGGCGGCACGGTCGTGCCGTACGTGGAGCTGAAGGGCTGCCGGTTCGAGCAGGAGGTGCGGCTGCCGGAGGCCCGGCTCACCACCCTGCGGCTGCTCGACTGCTCGCTGCCCCGGCTGGAGGCGGCGCGGGCGCACACCGAGGGCGACCTGCACCTCGCGCGCTGCCGGGTGCACGGCGGGATACGGCTCACCGACGCGCACATAGGCACGGACCTGCTGCTCAACCAGGCCGTGGTCTACCGCGACCGGCGCGGCCGTTCGATCAACGGCGACGGTCTGACGGTCGGGCAGGACCTCCAGGGCGAGCTGCTGGAGTCGCACGGCGAGATCAGCCTGCGCGGGGCCACGATCGGCGTGTCGCTCAGCCTGCGGGGCGCCCGGCTGGCCAACCAGTACGGACGCCTGGCGCTCAACGCGCCGCAGCTGACCGTGGAGCGCACCCTCTATCTGACCCCGGCGGGCCTGTCCACCCCGTACTACAGCAGCGGCATCACCCCCGCGCGCGGGACACGTGTCCAGCGGTTCAGCTGCCAGGGCGGGGTCCGGCTCGACGACGGGCGGTTCGGCGACGCGGTCGACCTGGAGCACGCCCGGTTCGCCCTCGCCGACGACCAGGAGCTGTCGCTGCGCCGGGTGCAGGTGCCCGAGCTGCGCTTCCTCTGCGAGCGGCCGGAGCGCGGCAAGGTGGTGCTGTCGGGCGCGCGGATCGTCAACCTGATGGACCGGGCCGACAGCTGGCCGAGCCCGGGCAACCTGCAGATGGGCGGCTTCCAGTACGAGAACCTGGTGCCGCGCGGCCCGTTCCCGCTCGCCAGACGGCTCCACTGGGTGGCCGCGGCGACCGCCGAGTACAACCCGGAGCCGTACGAGCGGCTGGCCGCCGTGCTGCGTGCGGGCGGTGAGGACGAGGACGCGCGCGAGGTGCTGCTCGCCAAGCAGCGCCACCGCCGCGAGAACCTGCCGTTCGCGGCCAAGCTGTGGGGGTACGCGCAGGACTGGACGGTCGCCTACGGGTACCGGCCGGGACGGGCCGCCGTGTGGATGGCAGTGCTGTGGGCGGCGACCTCGATCGCCTTCGCACAGGCCGAGCACCCGCCGATCAAGAACGGCGAGCATCCCCCGTGGAACGCGTCGCTGTTCGCGCTGGACCTGCTGCTGCCGGTCATCGACCTCGGGCAGGTCGGCTACTGGCAGCTGAACGGGGTCTGGCAGTGGCTGGCCGCCGCGGTGATCCTGGTGGGCTGGATCCTGGCGACGACGGTGGCGGCGGGGGCGACCAGACTGCTGACCCGCAACTGACCGACCGACCAGGGCGTCCCCGTCGGACGATCCGGGCATTTCGCACGGTTTTCCGCGGGTGTCCCACCCGTCCCTCGCGCCCACGGAGTGGGCAGGACGGACATGCGCACCCCGACGGCCATTAGGCTCTTGCGTCGTGACCACCGTCCGGCTCCCGCTCTTCCCCCTGAACTCGGTGCTGTTCCCGGGACTCGTCCTCCCGCTGAACATCTTCGAGGAGCGTTATCGCGCCATGATGCGCGAGCTGCTCAAGACCCCCGAGTCCGCACCACGCCGGTTCGCCGCCGTCGCGATCCGCGACGGCCACGAGGTCGCACCGAGCGCGCCCGGCATGCCGGACCCGACGGCGCAGCCCGAACGCGGCCCGGCGGCGGGCTTCGGCGACGACCCCATGAAGGCCTTCCACGGAGTGGGCTGCATCGCGGACGCGGCGACCGTCCGGGAGCGTGACAACGGCACGTTCGAGGTGCTGGCGACCGGCACCACCCGGGTGCGCCTCAAGTCGGTGGACGCCTCCGGCCCGTTCCTCACGGCCGAGCTGGAGGAGCTCGCGGAGCAGCCGGGCGACGAGGCCGGGCCGCTGGCCGAGGGGGTGCTGCGCGCCTTCCGCCAGTACCAGAAGCGGCTGGCGGGCGCCCGGGAGCGGTCCCTGTCCACGGGAGCCGAGCTGCCGGACGAGCCGTCCGTGGTGTCGTACCTGGTCGCGGCCGCGATGATGCTCGACGTCCCGACCCGGCAGCGGCTCCTCCAGTCCCCGGACACGGCCTCACGGCTGCGCGACGAGCTGAGACTGCTGCGCACGGAGACGGCCATCATCCGCAACCTGCCGTCCCTCCCGGCGGCGGAGCTGACCCGCGGGCCGACGAGCCTGAACTGAGGACGGTCGGCCGACTCACTCCGCTCTCGTGGCCGGAATCGATTGACCGGATACCGATGGTGAACCCGCGATCACCGTTCGTATGATCATTCGGCCGTCCAGCTAGATCATGGACATGACCAGCGAACAGCGAATTGTTGGGGGAACAACAAGATGAGTCGCTACAAGATCCTTGCCGTCGCCGCCGGTGTCGCGGTCGGCTCCGCGCTCATGGTGGCGCCCGCCCACGCGTCCGGGACCGCGGACGTGGGCATTCAGGCCAGAGTCGAGTGCACGAAGCTGAGCAACGGTCAGCTCTGTATCTCCCTGAACACGAGCCCGAGCCGCGTCGAGGTCTTCTACACCAAGACCGGAGGATCGACGATCACCGCCCGCCTCGGGTACCGCACCACCAGCGGCAGTGGCACCACCTACGGACCCACCAAGACCATCAGCCTCAACGAGCGGGCCAACTCCACCTGGAACATGAGTTACCGCTGCGACATCGACTGGAAGGGCGTCATCTCGGTCACCGGCCAGGGCACCTTCGAGACCCCGTGGGCGACCTGCTGACACACCGCGCCCCCGCCGCCCCCGCTCGGACCCGGTCCGGCCGGGGGCGGCGGTCGTCGGCCGTCTGCGAGGATGCGCGTTCATGGCGAAGAAGTCGAAGAAGCAGCGAGAGGAAGGGGCGCGCGAAGCGCTCCCGAAGAAGGGTGGCGGCGGGCGACGGGCGGGCGGCACCCCCGCGACGGTGGCCCTCACCGCGGCGGGCGTGACCTACCGGGTGCACGCCTACGACCACGACCCCTCCCACCCCTCGTACGGGGAGGAGGCGGCCGAGGCGCTCGGGGTGGCGCCGGAGCGGGTGTTCAAGACCCTCGTGGCGGACGTGGACGGCGCGCTGACGGTGGCCGTGGTCCCGGTCACGTGCTCCCTCGACCTCAAGGCCCTGGCGTCGGCGCTGGGCCGCAAGCGCGCCACGATGGCGGACCCGGCGCTCGCGGAGCGCACGACGGGCTACGTCGTCGGCGGCATCTCCCCGCTGGGGCAGCGCAGGAAGCTGCCCACGGTGCTGGACGCCTCGGCCGCCGGGCACCCGACGATCCACGTCTCGGCCGGCCGCCGCGGCCTGGAGGTGGAGCTGTCCCCCGAGGACCTGCTGAAGGTCGCGGACGCCCGGTCGGCGCCGATCGCCCGGGCCTGAACCTGCGGGAACGCATCCGACCACGCGTGGACGTGCGCGACCCCTCGACGGCTCCCCGGTCCTCGGTTAAGTACACAAGGCATGTCGAAGAGGACACGCAAGCGCAAGTGGCGCGTCAGGAAGAACCGGTCGAACCACGGCCGACGGCCCGCCTGAGACCCGCACCTCCGCACGCCTACGCCGGGGGCGCCCCGAAGGGGTCCTGCCCCCGGTACGGCTCGTACGGGTCGGGGTCCCGGGGGGCGAACAGCGACGTCAGCCCGAGGTGGACCACCAGCGCCGCGACGGACCAGGAGAGCAGCGCGCCCTTCGCGTTCAGCTCGACGGGCGCCGGGAAGGTCACGCCCTCGCCCACCTGCTTGGCGTGGGCGACGACGTTCTGCGTGGGCCCGAGCCAGACCCCGAGCCGCCAGGCGAGCACCGAGCCGAGCAGCCCGCCGGCGGTGAGTGCCAGCACCAGGGGCACGCCCCCGCGCCTGCGCAGCAGGAACACCACCAGCCCGCTCAAGGCGCCGAGGCCCAGCGCGAGCAGGGTGAACGTCCCGTCGACCCCGATCGCCTGCTCGCCCTCGGAGTCCTGGAGGTAGACCGCCGTGCCGTCCGAGACCAGCGGGACGCTCGGCGCCAGCCACCACCACAGCACCCCGAGCAGCAGCCCGCCGAGCGCCACCCCGACCGTGATCAACGCGGCTTCCCGCACCTCGGTCTTCATCCCGGGACCGTCCTTCTCGTGCACGGCGTCATGGGCGGCCGCGGCCGCGACTCCGGGGCCGGGCGCGGTGTGCCAGGCGTGGTGGGAGGACGGATCGTGCGGAGGCGGAGTCAGCGGTGCGGTCACCCTGACATCGTGCCAGGCCCGGCTGTGCGGCGCGTCATCGGACGGCGGCCCGGCGGTAGGCCCAGGTGGCGACCGCCAGCGAGATGCCCCCGACGCCCGCGCACACGGCCAGGTCACCGAGGACGAGCGCCCAGTCGGGGTCGGGCCCGAAGGTGCGGGCGAAGGCCTCGACCCCGTACGTCGAGGGCAGCAGGTCGCGGGCGAGCTGCACCACGGCCGGCATCCGCTCGGCGGGCAGCACCCCGAGGAGCAGCGCCGCCGACATGCCCAGCTGCCCGAGCAGCGTGGCCAGTTCCGGCCGGGGCGCGAGCAGTCCGAGGGCGGCGCCGAGCCCGGCGAGCGCGGCCCCGGCGAGCGGGATCACCGCGACGAGCACCCACAGGTGGGTGAGCGGCAGCCCGAACAGGACGCACCCGAAGACGGCGGTGACGATCGTCCCGGGCACCGTGAAGGAGGCGTACGCGCCCGCCGCGCCCAGCACCACGGCCGCCGGCGGCACCGGCAGCGTCGCGTAGTGGTCCAGTCCGCCGCTCGACCGCAGCTGCCCGAAGTACTGGGCGAGCAGGTTGAGCGCGACGAAGGCCACCACGAGCACGGACGAGCCGGCGACGACCGCCTGTGCCTCGCTGCCGCCGTCCACGACGCCCCGCATCAGGATCATGATGCCGACCGACTGGAACGTGGCCACGAACAGCAGTGGGATCCGCGCGACCCGCGCGCGGGAGAGCTGGGCGCGGTACACGGCCGCGAGCGACGGCCACAGCCGCGCCCGCGGTGCGAGCGCGGCCGGGGCCGCCGGGTCGCGCTCCGACACGGTCAGGGTCTCGCCCGACACGAACTCCGCGGGTACGACACTCACGTCGAGCTGCTCCTTCTCGCTGCTGAGGCTGTCGTGCCCTCCCGTACGGCTGCGGTCGTCGTCACGTTCACGCCCATCAGGCCTTCACCAGTCCCTGCTGTGTGTCGCCGCCCAGCGCCAGGTACACGTCCTCCAGGCTCGGCGTGGCGAGCGTGAAGTCGTCGAGGGCCACGAACGCGGCGCCCCCGGTGACGGTGGCGACCACGGCGCGGGCCTCCTCGGGGGCGAGCCGCAGCGTCCACCGGCGCCCGGACTCCTCGGCCCGGGAGCGCAGCGCGGCGACCTCGGGCACCTCCAGGGGTGCCCGCTCGCGCCACACCAGGTCGACGCGGACCTCGCCCGCCACCTTCTCCTTGAGTCCGGCCGGGGTGTCACAGGCGATGACCCGGCCCTTGTCGAGCACGGCGACGCGGTCGAGCACGGTCTCCGCCTCGATCACGTTGTGGGTGACGAGCAGGACGGTCGTGCCGCGCTCGGCCCGGCGCCGGTCGACGGCGGCCCACACGGCCCGCCGGGCGACGGGATCCATGCCGGTGGTCGGCTCGTCCAGCACCATCAGCGGCCGCTCGCCCACCAGGGCGGCGGCGAAACAGGCCAGCCGCCGCTGCCCGCCGGACAGCTTCCTGATCGGCCGCCCGGCGAGCGGGGTCAGCCCCAGCTCCTCCAGCACGGCGTCCCGCTCCGCGCGCGCCCGCGTCACGTCCAGGCCGCGCAGCCGTCCGGTGGTCTCCGCGGCGAGCGAGACGGTGAGGTCGTCCAGCGCGGTGGACTCCTGGCCCAGGTAGGCGAGGATCCGCGCGGCCCGCTCGGGGTGGCGCACGATGTCGTGGCCGAGGATGTCGACGCTGCCCGAGTCCGGGCGCATCAGCCCGGTGAGCTGGCGTACGAGCGTGGACTTCCCGGCGCCGTTGGGGCCGAGCAGCCCGAAGATCTCCCCGCGGCGGACCTCCAGTTCGACCGCGTCGTTGGCCCGGACCTCGGCCGTGCCCGGGGCCCCGCGCCGTCCCCGTACGGCGGGGTAGGTCTTGGTCAGGTGCCGCACCGCGCACACGACATCGCCGTGCCGACTTCCCTGTCCCGCGCGCGTACTCACGAGGCACGAGACTACGGGGTGCCGGGCTCCGCCTCGCGCCCGGGTCGCCGCCGGGGGCCGAACGGGTCACGGGCGGGCGGCGCGGGGGCGAGCCCGGGGCGGCGGTCGACGGGCTCGTGGCCGACGGCCGGCGGCCGTGCGCTCACTCCCCCGCGGAGGCGTTCTCCGTCGCCGTCCGTACGTCGATCTCGCGCCAGAAGCCGGCCCGGATGGCGTAGCGGTCGTGCTCGTCGATCTGGTCGTCCTTGTGGGCCAGCAGCCCGAACCGGGCCGCGTACCGCAGCAGTTCCCCGTCCACCCGGTGCGGGATGCGCGGGTACATACCGGAGAGCTTCTGCAGCTGCGGCCGGTCCGCGAGGCGCTCCACCCACCGCCGCGCGAACACCTGCCCGACCTCGTACGGATCGCCGCCGACCGTGGTGATGTCCTCCTCGCGGTCGGCCCACCGCTGTTCGGCCGTGGTGAGCTGCGCGAGCGTCGGCATGGCCGTGGCGTCCGGTGCCTCGCCGACGACGCCGGGCCGGTCCACCCAGCCCTTGTCGGAGGACCACCGCAGGGTGGCACTGGCCGGGTGCTGCGCGGCGGCCGGCGCGGCGGGGGCCCGCATCGCCGCCAGGTCCTTCGGGGTGGGGACGCCCTTGGCGGTGGGGACGCGTTCCTCGCTGCCGTTGCGCGAGGGCGCCGTCGCCGCGTGGTCCGCCGGCTCGGCGGTCCGCTCCCTCGCGGCGAGCGCCGACTCCGGCAGCGGCGCGGACAGGATGGCGGCGATCTCCGGGCGGGGCACGGGCGGCGGCGCGCACACCCCGCCGACCTCCTTGGCCCGGACGGCCTTGGTGATCCAGGCCCGGTCCAGCACACGCCGCTCGTCGGCCTCGGCGACGAGGTCCTCGGACTGGTTGTAGTCGCCGTCCGCGGCCTGTACGGCCCACAGGTGCACGGCCACCCCGTGCTCCTTGGCGGCCATCATGCCCGGCAGCAGGTCCCCGTCCCCGGTCACGAGCACCACGTCCGAGCAGGCGCCGTTGCGGGCCAGTTCGGTGAGTTCGGCGTGCATGGCGGCGTCCACGCCCTTCTGCGCCCACCGCCCGTCGCTGCGGGTCAGGGCGCCGAGGCGCACCGTGACCCGGGGCATCACCCGCAGCCTGCGGTGCTCGGGCTGGGGCACGCGGTCGGGGGCGCCGTCGAACCAGTAGATGCGCAGCAGCGGCTGCTGCGTGTCGGACTCGGCGCGCTCGCGGAGTCCCTGGATGAGCGCGGAGTGGTCCACGGTGATGCGGGAGCGCGAGGGTTCCCCGGCGAGGAGACTGGCGGCGGCCCCGAGCAGGTATCCGGCGTCCACCAGGACGATGCAGCGGTCCACGCGTCCACCCTCTTTCCGGGAGGTTTGCTTCGGGCTTCCTTCGAGTCTGCCCGACCTCGCGGAGGTTAACGGCCGGAACTGGATCATCGGCGTGGCGCATCCGGAGCAGTCCACTCCCCTCACGCCGGGTGACGCAGCGTATTTGCCCGACATGCGCGGCGTGTCCTGCTATGTGAATCTGGTCGCGGTCCTGGCTACCGGACCACCCCCAGGAGGCAGATCACCATGGCCAAGAACAAGAACCGGAAGCAGGGCGGCCCGCAGAGCCGCGTCCCCCGGGCCGAGGCGGCCCAGGAGCAGGCGGAGCGGATCCCGGGAGAGGTGGCGCAGTCGCCACTGTCGCAGCCCCAGGGCAGCCCTTCGGAAGTCGCCCGTAAACAGCAGAGGCGCTTCGGCCACAACTGACGGCCGCCGAGCGCACGCCCCTCCCGCGCCCGAGGGCGCGGGAGCCGGTGTCCCGGGGCGGGAACGCCCGGGCGCCCGCCGTCGTGACCGCCGCCGGGATCAGCCCGCCAGGCAGGACGGGCCGAGCAGCACCTTCAGGTCGCCGAAGAGCGCCGGGTCCGGCTTCACCCGGTGCCGGTCGAGCCGCAGGATCGTCGTCCTGCGCGGCCCCTGGAGCTTGATCCGCACCTCGCTGTCGCCCCGGTGGTTGCCGAGGATCTCCCCGAGCCGGCTGACCATGGGCGGCGTGACCTTGAGCGCCGGGATGGTGAGGATCACCGGCGCGTTCGTGCCCGCGTTCGACAGGTCGGGGACCTGGAGCTCCATCGCGACCAGCCGCGGCACGTCCTCGCGCTTGTCGAGGCGGCCCTTGACGAACACCACCGCGTCCTCGACGAGCTGGGTGGAGACGAGCTGGTACGTCGCGGGGAAGAACATGCACTCGATGGAGCCCGCGAGGTCCTCCACCGTGGCGATGGCCCAGGCGTTGCCCTGCTTGGTCATCTTGCGCTGGAGGCCGGAGATGATGCCGCCGATGGTGACCACCGCGCCGTCGCCGAAGTCCCCGCCGGTGAGCTGGGCGATGCCCGCGTCCGCCTTGTCGGACAGCACGTGCTCCAGGCCGAAGAGCGGGTGGTCGGAGACGTACAGGCCGAGCATCTCGCGCTCCTGGGCGAGCAGGTAGGTCTTGTCCCACTCGTCCTCGGTGAAGACGACGTCCAGGCCGAAGCCGGGCTCGCTGCTCTCCTCCTCGCCCATGCCGCCGAAGAGGTCGAACTGGCCCTCGGCCTCCTTGCGCTTGACCTGGACCACGTTGTCGATCATCGGCTCGTACTGGGCGGTGAGGCCCTTGCGGGTGTGCCCCATGGAGTCGAAGGCGCCCGCCTTGATCAGCGATTCCGTCGTGCGCTTGTTGCAGACGACCGCCTCGACCTTGTCCAGGTAGTCCGGGAAGGAGCTGTACTTCCCCTTGGCCTTGCGGCTGCGGATGATCGACTCGACCACGTTGGTGCCGACGTTGCGGACGGCGGAGAGGCCGAAGAGGATCACGTCGTCGCCCTGGGCGGCGAAGTTCGACTCGGACTCGTTGACGTTCGGCGGGAGCACCTTGATGCCCATGCGCCGGCACTCGTTGAGGTAGACGGCCGACTTGTCCTTGTCGTCCTTGACGGAGGTCAGCAGCGCGGCCATGTACTCGGCGGGGTAGTTCGCCTTCAGATAGGCGGTCCAGTAGGAGACCAGGCCGTACGCGGCGGAGTGCGCCTTGTTGAAGGCGTAGCCGGCGAACGGGACCAGCACGTCCCACAGGGCCTGGATCGCCTCGTCGCTGTAGCCGTTCTTCTGGGCGCCGGCCTGGAAGATGGTGAAGTTCTTCGCCAGCTCGTCGGGCTTCTTCTTGCCCATCACGCGGCGCAGGATGTCGGCCTCGCCGAGCGAGTACCCGGCGATGATCTGGGCGGCCTTCTGCACCTGCTCCTGGTAGACGATCAGGCCGTAAGTGACCGCGAGGACCTCCTCGAGCGGCTCCTCCAGCTCCTTGTGGATCGGTGTGATCTCCTGGCGCTTGTTCTTCCGCTCCGCGTAGTTGATGTGCGAGTTCATGCCCATCGGGCCCGGCCGGTACAGGGCCGAGACGGCGGAGATGTCCTCGAAGTTGTCGGGCTGCATCTGGCGGAGCAGCGAGCGCATCGGGCCGCCGTCGAACTGGAAGACGCCGAGGGTGTCACCGCGGCAGAGCAGTTCGAAGGTTTTGGGGTCGTCCAGCGGGAGCGAGAGCATCTCCAGGTCGATGCCCTTGTTGGCCTTCACCATCTTGATGGCGTCGTCCATGATCGTGAGGTTGCGCAGGCCCAGGAAGTCCATCTTCAGCAGGCCGAGCGACTCGCACTGCGGGTAGTCCCACTGGGTGATCGTGACGCCGTCGGTGTGCCGCACCCAGATCGGGGCGTGGTCGACGATGGGCTCGCTGGACATGATCACGCCGGCCGCGTGCACACCCATCTGCCGGACCAGGCCCTCGACACCCTTGGCGGTGTCGATGACCTTCTTGACGTCCGGCTCGTTCTCGTACATCGAGCGGATCTCGCCGGCCTCGCTGTAGCGCGGGTGCGAGGGGTCGGTGATGCCGTTGAGGTCGATGCCCTTGCCGAGGACGTCGGCGGGCATGGCCTTGGTGAGCCGGTCGCCCATCGCGTACGGGTAGCCCAGCACGCGCGCGGAGTCCTTGATCGCGTTCTTGGCCTTGATCTTGCCGTAGGTGCCGATCATGGCGACCTTGTCGGCGCCGTACTTCTCCGTCACGTACCTGATCACCTCGACGCGCCGACGCTCGTCGAAGTCGATGTCGACGTCGGGCATGGAGACGCGCTCGGGGTTGAGGAACCGCTCGAAGATCAGGCCGTGCGGGATCGGGTCGAGGTCGGTGATGCCCATGGCGTACGCGACGATCGAGCCGGCCGCGGAGCCTCGGCCGGGGCCGACCGCGATGCCGTTGTTCTTGGCCCACATGATGAAGTCGGCGACGACGAGGAAGTACCCCGGGAACCCCATCTGGATGATGACGTCCATCTCGTACTCGACCTGCTTCTGGCGGTCGTCGGGGATGCCGCCGGGGAAGCGGCGCTCCATGCCGCGGCGCACCTCCTCCTTGAACCAGGTGATCTCGGTGTAGCCCTCCGGGATGTCGAACTTCGGCATCAGGTCGCGCTTCTCGAACATGCCCGTGGTGTCGATCTGCTCGGCCACCAGCAGCGTGTTCCGGCACCCCTCCTGCCAGGCGTCCGAGGAGTCCACGGCGTACATCTCGTCCGTGGACTTCAGGTAGTAGCCGGTGCCGTCGAAGCGGAAGCGGTCGGGGTCGGAGAGGTTCTTGCCGGTCTGGATGCACAGCAGGGCGTCGTGCGCGGTCGCCTCGTGCGCGTACGTGTAGTGCGAGTCGTTCGTCACCAGCGGCGGGATGCCGAGCTTCTTGCCGATCTCCAGCAGGCCGTCGCGGACCCGGCGCTCGATCTCGATGCCGTGGTCCATCAGCTCCAGGAAGTAGCGGTCCTTGCCGAAGATCTCCTGGTACTCGGCGGCCGACTTCAGGGCCTCGTCGAACTGGCCGAGGCGCAGCCGGGTCTGCAGCTCGCCGGAGGGGCAGCCGGTGGAGGCGATGAGCCCCTCGGACCACTGGGAGATGGTCTCCTTGTCCATCCGGGGCCACTTCTGCAGCCAGCCCTCGGCGTAGGCGTCGGAGGAGAGCTTGAAGAGGTTGTGCAGCCCGGTCTTGTTCGCCGCCCAGATCGTCTTGTGGGTGTAGCCACCCGAACCGGAGACGTCGTCGCGCTTCTGGTGCGGCTGGCCCCACTGGATCTTGCGCTTGTTGCGCCGCGACTCGGGCGCCACGTACGCCTCGATGCCGATGATCGGCGTGACCCCGGCCTTCTTCGCCGAGTGGAAGAAGTCGTACGCCCCGTGGAGGTTGCCGTGGTCGGACATGGCGATGTGTGTCATGCCCATCTCATTGCAGGCGTCGAACATGTCCTTGAGCCGCGCGGCACCGTCCAGCAGCGAGTACTGGGTGTGGACGTGCAGGTGCGTGAACGGCGGCTTCGACACGGCTTGGGCCTCCTGGTCAGCGGGGTCGGCGGACGCACCGCGGCGGGGCGCGCCGTGGTGCGGGACGGGGGGTCCGGCGGGCTGCGGGCAGTCCGGGGGACAGCTCGGAAGTCTATGCCTCACGACCGACACGACGCGGGGTCTCCCCCGCACCTCGGGGCGAGTGTTCCGGACGGTCCCGCGCGCTCTCGCCGGCGGGCCGCCCGCGTGGTACGGGCACTCCCTCCGGCCGTCGGTCGTTGGACGCTGCGAAGAACTCGTCGCCCTCGGACGGCACCCGTGTTCCCCATGTCACACCACCATCCGCACCAGGAGGCACCCAGCGATGCCGGTTCCGCAGCTCAGCGCCGAGCGACGCGGCGAGCAGATCCTCGACGTGTTCCACACCGCCTTCGGCGAGCTCCTGGCCGCCGACCCGGCCGCCTTCCGGGTGAAGTTCCGCAAGATGGCGGCCTCCGCGTTCGCCTTCTACCGGGGCACGGCGTGCCTCTTCTACCGGGACCTGGCGGACGGGACGGACGGGGCCGGCGGGCCCTACCTCGACGACCGCACCACGCGGGTGTGGATCCACGGCGATCTGCACGCGGAGAACTTCGGCACCTACATGGACTCCCAGGGCCGCCTGATCTTCAACGTCAACGACTTCGACGAGGCTTACGTCGGCCCCTTCACCTGGGACCTGAAGCGGTTCGCGGCCTCGGTCGCGCTGATCGGCTACGCCAAGGCGCTCAGCGACGAGCAGATCACCGAGCTGGTCGGGGTGTACGCGGGCGCGTACCGGGAGCGGATCCACGCCCTCGCGACGGGCGCCAAGAGCGACGAGGTCCCGCCGTTCACGCTGGACACCGCCGAGGGGCCGCTGCTGGACGCGCTGCGCGTGGCCCGCTCGCTGACCCGCTTCGGGCTGCTGGACACGATGACCGAGATCCGCGACTTCGAGCGCCGCTTCGCCCCGGGCGGCGGCTCCGTCGAGCTGGACGCGGCCACCCGCTACAAGGTCCTCGCGGCCTTCGACGGCTATCTGGAGACGCTGCCGGAGTCGTCGCTCACCCGCCCCGACTCCTACCGGGTGAAGGACGTGGTCGGCCGCCGCGGCATCGGCATCGGGTCCGCGGGCCTGCCCTCGTACAACATCCTGCTGGAGGGCAACAGCGACGCCCTGGAGAACGACGTGGTGATCTACGTCAAGCAGGCCCAGACCCCGGCGGTCTCCCGGCACCTCACGGACCCCGCGGTCCGGGAGTACTTCCTGCACGAGGGCCACCGCACGGTGATCTCGCAGCGCGCCCTCCAGGCGCACGCCGACCCGTGGCTCGGCTGGACCGAGCTGGACGGCGCGGGCCAGCTGGTCGCCGAGGTGTCGCCGTACGCGGTCGACCTGGACTGGGGCGACATCGACGACTACGAGGAGATCGCGGGCGTCGTCGCCGACCTGGGCCGGGCCACGGCCGCGATGCACGCGGCGGCGGACGACCAGTCCGGCGAGTCCCTGGTGCCGTTCTCCACCGAGCGCGCCATCGACGCGGCCATCGCGGCCGACGAGGACGGCTTCGCGCCCCTGCTGGTGGACTTCGCGCACACCTACGGCGCACGCGCGCGGGAGGACCACCAGATCTTCGTGGACCTGTTCCGCAACGGCCGGATCCCCGGCCTGTAGGCGCCGGCGCCCGGCGTCCCACGGGCCCCCTCCCCCGTACAGGCACCCTTTAGGGGTCCCTTACGGGGGCCCGTGGGAGACTCGACAGCGATATGGACATGTCCGGGACCCCCCTCAGAGCCGTGCGCGCGGCGCTGTTCACGGCACTGGCCGTGACGCTCAGCACCGCGTCGCACGTCCTGCTGTCCGGGGTGCCGCTGCCGCTGTTCGCGGTGGCCGCGATCGCCGGTGCCGTCTTCCTCATCGCCTACGCCCTGGCGGGCCGCGAGCGCGGCTTCTGGCACATCGCCGCTCTGCTGATCCCGCTGGAGCTGGCCTCCGACACGCTGTTCACCGCGGGCCAGCACGCCTGCTACGGCGCCACGGGCGGCCCCGTCGCGGGCCCGCTGCGCGCCCTCGGCCTCGACGTGCTGTGCGCGGGCGACGTCGGCACCCCGCTGGCCCACATGACCGGCGACCCCACCCGCGCGGCCGCGCTGCTCGCGGACGCCGACCCGGCCGCCGCCTGGCTGCTGCTCGCCACGCACGTCGGCGTGGGGCTGCTGGCCGCCGCCTGGCTGCGCCGCGGCGAGCGGGCGCTGGCCCAACTGCTGGGCGCGGCGGTCGCGGCCTCCTTCCGGCCGCTGCTGCTCGCGGTCGCCGCGGTGACGGTACGGCTCGGGCCGGCGCGCCACCGGATGCCGCGCTCCGCGGTGCGCCCGGGCACCGCGCGCACCCTGCTCCTCACGTACTCCCTGGGACGGCGCGGACCGCCGCGCTCGCCCGTCGGCGCCGTCTGACCGACGCGTCGCCGGCTGCCCGACGGCCACGGGCCACGGGCCACGGCATCTGCTCGACGGCGACGGACGACTGTGCGACCGTCGGCGCGAACAGCGGCCGAGCACCTGCGGTCCCCCATACGTATCCCGCGTACGACACGTGCGCGTCCCCCATGGAGATCACCAGCATGAGCAAGCGGAACAGTCAGGCGGCGAAGTCGGCGGCGCGGGAGCGGCTGCGCGAGGAGCGCGAGCGGCAGGCCAAGCGCGACAAGGCCAAGCGGCAGGCCATCGTCGCCGGTTCGATCGTGGCCGTCCTCGCGATAGCCGGCGGCATCGGTTACGCCGTCGTGCAGGGCAACCAGCCCACGAAGTGGGAGGAGGCCGCCGACGCGAAGGTGGTCGCCCCGGCCAACACCTCGGGCAAGGACGGCACCACCGTGCTGATCGGCGACTCCGACACCGACAACGTCGTCCACCTCTACGAGGACGCGCGCTGCCCGGGGTGCGCCAGCTTCGAGCAGACCATCGGGGAGACCGTCAACAAGGGCATGACGGACGGTGACTACAAGCTCCAGGTCACCATGGGCACCTTCCTCGACGGCAACCTCGGCGGCGAGGGCTCCAAGAACGCGCTGAGCGCGCTGGGCGCCGCGCTGGACGTCAGCCCCGAGGCGTTCGTGGACTACAAGACGGCGCTCTACTCGGCCGAGTACCACCCCGAGGAGTCGACGGACGAGTTCGCCAAGGACGACTACCTGATCGAGGTGGCCGACACGGTGGACGCCCTCAAGGGCAACAAGGAGTTCCAGGACGCGGTCGAGAAGGGCACGTACGACGCCTGGGCGATGCGGATGAGCAAGTCCTTCGACGACGCCGACGGTGTCTCCCAGACGCCCACCGTCAAGATCAACGACAAGGTGATCGAGGTGCCGTCCTCGGCCGAGGCGTGGCAGACGGCGCTCAAGGACGCGGGCGTCACCAAGTAGGCCGGGCCGCTCCCGGAGCGGCCCGCCTCACAGCGTGCCGAGGAAGCCGAGCGCCACCTTCCAGGTGGCCTCGGCGGCCTCCGCGTCGAAGTCCGGCAGGCCGGGGTCGGTGTACAGGTGCCCCGCGCCCCGGTACCGGTGGACCTCCACGTCGGCGCCGGCCCGCCGCATCCCCAGGTACCAGGCGCTCAGCCAGTCGTCCGGCTCGAACGGGTCGGGCTCGGCGACGTGCAGCTGCACGGGCAGCTCGTCCACCGTGGCGTTCTCCGCGATGTCGGACGTGCCGTGCAGGAGCAGCAGCCCGCGGGCCTTGTCGTCGCCGAGCGCCAGCGTCTGCGCGACGGCCGCGCCCAGCGAGAACCCGGCGTAGACCAGGCCCCGCTCCGAGTAGGGCGCCGCGGCCAGCACCGCCCGCCGCAGGAGCTCGTCCCTGCCGATGCCGTCGTTGAAGGCGCTGGCCTCCTCCATGTCCTCGAAGGTGCGGCCCTCGAACAGGTCGGGCGTCCACACCTCGTGTCCCGCCGCGCGCAGCCGGTCGGCGGTGGCCCCCACGGCCGGGCGCGGGCCGTAGATCGAGTGGAAGAGCATGATGTTCATGGGGCCATGGTGCCAGCCGGCAGCGACGACCCGGGTCGGCGCCCGGCCCCGCGCCCGATACCCATGATGTCGATGAGAACACAGGTTCATGACCGCTCGTGCCGGTTACGTTCGAAGACATGGAGAACGTACTGCGCCCACTGGTGGTCGTGGGCGGCGCGGTGCTGCTCACCCTGCTCATCGGGTGGCTCACCGACCGCCTGCTCCGCAAAGCGGACGAGCGTCATCACGAGACCCCGCTGTGGGGTCTGCTGCGCCGCGCCCGCATCCCCTACCAGCTCGTCCTGTGCGTGGCCCTGCTCAGAGGCTCGTACGACCAGGCCGACCTGATCCCGAGGCACGAGGTCGCCGTCGGCCGGATCCTGTCACTGGTCCTCATCGGGTCCGTCGCCTGGCTGGTGATCCGCATCGCCGCCGCGGTCGTCGAGACGTCGTACAGCCGGTACGCACGGGTCCACCGCGACGCCGCCCGGGTCCGCCGGGTGCGCACCCAGGTCTCGCTCATCATGCGGGTGGTCTCCGCGGTCGTGGGCGTGGTGGCGGTGGCGGCCATGCTGCTGACGTTCCCGGCGATGCGCGCGGCCGGCGCCTCGCTGCTCGCCTCGGCGGGCATCATCGGCATCGTCGCCGGTGTGGCCGCGCAGTCGACGCTGGGCAACATGTTCGCCGGCTTCCAGATCGCCTTCGGCGACATGGTGCGCATCGGCGACACCGTGGTGGTCGAGGGCGAGTGGGGCACGGTCGAGGAGATCACGCTGACGTTCCTGACGGTACGGACCTGGGACGAGCGCCGGATCACGATGCCCGTGTCGTACTTCACCTCCAAGCCCTTCGAGAACTGGTCGCGCGGCACCGTGCAGATGACCGGCATCGTCTACTGGCACCTGGACCACTCGGCGCCGGTGGAGGCGATGCGCGAGAAGCTCCGCGACATCCTGCGCGCGTGCCCGGCCTGGGACGGCCGCGCCCACAACCTGACCGTCACCGACAGCACCCCGAGCACCATCCAGGTGCGGGCCCTGATGACCGCGAAGGACGCGGACGACGTCTGGACGGTACGGGTCGAGGTCCGCGAGCGCATGATCCGCTGGCTGGCCGAGGAACACCCGTACGCCCTGCCCCGCGTCAACACGGCCGAGGCGTTCCTGCCCCCGCCCCGCCCGGGCGACCGGCCCGACGCCACCACCGCCGGCCCGAACGGCCTCCGGGGCGAGGCGGCCGCCCGCTCCCACAGCCGCAGCAACGGCGCGGCGGCCCGTCCCGCGAACCGCGACCGCACGTACGACTCCCCGCCGCACGCGGGGCCCGGCCGGAACTGAGACGGAGCGGGGTGCCCGGCCGGCGGCCGGGCCCCCCCCGTCCCGCGCGACCGGTCAGGTCAGCGCAGGCTCCGTACGTCCAGGTGCCGCAGCACCCGGTCCACGATCTCGGGGTCCGCGCCCGGCTCGCTGCGTGCCGCCAGCACCTCGTGCCGGGCCGCGCTCAGCATCTCGCCCCGGATGCGCCGCAGCTTCTTCAGCTTGAGGTCCCGCTGCTCGTGGCCCTCCTTGCGCACCTCCTGCCCGATGTCGGGGCTGATCCGCGCGCCGATGTCGTAGGCCCGCTGGAGCAGTTTCTCGACGAGGTCCTCGGGCAGCTCCTCCGCCGTCTCCAGTTCCCTCAGCCGCCGCTTCGCCGCCCCGGCGGCCCGGACCGCGAGCCGCCGCTCGAACTCCATCTCGGCTTCCGTGTCGGCCTTCACCCCCAGCTTCCCCACCAGCCACGGCAGGCTGAGCCCCTGGAGCAGCAGGGTCCCCATGACGACCCCGAACGCGATGAAGATCATCTCTTCCCGGCCGGGGAACGGCTCCCCGTTCTCCAGCTCCAGCGGAATGGCCAGCACCAGCGCCGCGGAGGCCACGCCCCGCATCCCGGACCACCACATCACCACGGTCTCCCGCCAGGTCAGCGGGATGTCCTCGTCGTGGTCCTCGTCCAGCCGGGCGTGCAGCCACCGGGTGAGCCAGGTCGCCGGCAGCAGCCACAACAGCCGTACGAGGACGACGACGGCCAGGATCGCCAGGGCCCAGCCGAGCATCTCCTCCCACCGTCCCGACGCCGTCCTGATGGCGTTGTGCAGCTCCAGGCCGATCAGCCCGAACGCGACGCCGGTCACCAGGGTGTCCACCACGTCCCAGAACGTGTGCCCGGCGAGCCGGGTCATGACGTCGTCCGCGTCGGTGGCGTACTCGGAGAGGAACAGCGCCGTGGTGAGCACAGCGAGCACCCCGGACCCGTGCAGCTCCTCGGCCAGCACGTAGGAGACGTACGGCACCAGCAGGGTGAGTCCGACCTGGAGGGTGGCGTCCCCGAGGATGCCCAGCAGCCTGTTCGCGGCCCAGCCCAGGCCCAGGCCGAGGGCGACGGCGACGACGGCGGACAGCACCAGCTCCAGCCCGGCCTCGGGCAGGGAGAACGTCCCGCTGACGGCCGCGGCGATCGCGACGTGGTAGAGCACGATGGCCGTCACGTCGTTGAAGAGCCCCTCGCCCTCCAGGATCGACACCAGCCGCCGCGGCAGTCCGAGCTTGGCGGCCACGGCCGTGGCCGCCACCGGATCGGGCGGCGCGACGAGCGCGCCGAGCGCCACGGCGGCGGCGACCGGCAGCCACGGCACGATCGCGTGGGCGACGACGGCCACGGCCGCCGTGGTGACGAAGACCAGCGCCACGGCCAGCAGGAAGATCGGCCGTTTGTTGGCCGCGAACTGCCGCCACGAGGTCCGCCGCACCGCCGCGTACAGCAGGGGCGGCAGCAGCGCGGGCAGGATGAGGTCCGGCGCGATGTCGACGTTGGGGACGAAGTCCGGCAGGGCGAGGACGATGCCGAGGATCGTCATCAGCACCGGCGCGGGCAGCCCCCACCGCTCGCCCAGCGGAACGCACACCAGGGCCCCGAGCAGCAGGGCGAACAGCAGGGCCAACTGATCCACGGTCGTGCTCCGCAGGTTTTCGGACGATCAAGGACACCCACAGGCCAGGGTGTCATGCGTCACCCCGTACGGCCCGCTCGTGACCCCGCGCGCCGCGCACTCCGGCGCCACGCGGACGGTCTCCCGGGTCGCACCACCCCGCCTGCCCCGGCGGCCACGCCCCATGCCCGGAGGTGTCCGTGTCCCGTCTCACGGTCGGCCGTCGCACCCGACGGCCGGGCACCGCACCTACAGGGAGCGCCGCATCGACCGGTGCGGTATCCCGGCGTCGGGGAACTCCGGGCCGTACGCCACGTACCCCAGCCGCTCGTAGAACCCCATCGCCTGCGTCTGCGCGTGCAGGTCCACCGCCGCCAGACCGCGCTCCCGCGCCGCGTCCTCGATGGCCCGCACCAGCGCCGCACCGACGCCCAGGCCCCGCGCCTCCTTGGTCACGGCGAGCCGTCCGAGTGACCCCACGGCCGGGTCGCCCCCGGTCTTCGCCGCGGCCGCCTCGCCGAACAGCAGCCGTCCGGCGCCCAGGGGCGCCCCGTCCGCGCGGACGGCCAGCACGTGCACCGCGCCGGCGTCGTACGCGTCGTACTCCAGGTCCTCCGGCACGCCCTGCTCGGCGACGAAGACCTCCTTGCGCACCGCGAAGCACGCCTCACGGTCGTCCAGGTCCTCGGCCGTACGGACCAGGTAGGTGGTGCTCATCCGTACGTCTCCTCACGCACCCGGTCCAGGGCCTTGCTCAGGTCCTCCGGGTAGTCGCTGGCGAACTCGACCCACTGCCCGTCCCCCGGGTGCTCGAAGCCGAGCCGCACGGCGTGCAGCCACTGGCGGGTGAGGCCGAGGCGCTTGGCGAGCGTGGGGTCCGCGCCGTACGTCAGGTCGCCCACGCAGGGGTGCCGGTGGGCCGACATGTGGACGCGGATCTGGTGGGTGCGGCCGGTCTCCAGCTTCACGTCGAGCAGCGACGCCGCGCGGAACGCCTCGATGAGGTCGTAGTGCGTGACGGAGGGCTTGCCCTCGGCCGTGACGGCCCACTTGTAGTCGTGGTTCGGGTGCCGTCCGATGGGCGCGTCGATCGTGCCGCTCGTCGGGTCGGGGTGGCCCTGGACCAGCGTGTGGTAGCGCTTGTCGACCGTGCGCTCCTTGAACTGGCGCTTGAGCGACGTGTACGCGTACTCCGACTTCGCCACGACCATCAGCCCCGACGTGCCCACGTCGAGCCGGTGCACGATGCCCTGGCGCTCGGCGGCGCCCGAGGTGGAGATCCGGTAGCCCGCGGCGGCGAGCCCGCCGATCACGGTCGTCCCGGTCCAGCCGGGGCTCGGGTGGGCGGCCACACCGACCGGCTTCATGATCACGACCACGTCGTCGTCGTCGTGCACGATCTCCATGCCCTCGACCGGCTCGGCGACGACCTGCACGGGCGCGGGCGCCTGCGGCATCTCGACCTCGAGCCAGGCCCCGCCGTGCACCCGCTCGGACTTGCCGACCGCCGCGCCGTCGACCAGCACCTTGCCTGCCGCGGCCAGCTCGGCCGCCTTGCTGCGGGAGAACCCGAACATCCGGGAGATGGCGGCGTCGACACGCTCGCCCTCCAGGCCGTCGGGCACGGGCAGGGTACGGATCTCGGGAGTTACGCTCACCCGTCGAGTATGCAGGACGGCTGCGACAACGCCGTACGCGCGCCCCTGAGCAGGGCTTATGTCCGGCTCAGTCCTTGTGGACGGTCCCGTCCGGGTCGAGCCCGCGGAAGGACAGCAGCACGATGAGGATGCCCCCGCAGACGATCGCGGAGTCGGCGAGGTTGAACACGGCGAAGCCCTTGGGCGCGATGAAGTCCACCACCGCCCCCTGGAAGACACCCGGCGCGCGGAAGATCCGGTCGGTCAGGTTGCCCAGCGCCCCGCCGAGCAGCAGCCCGAGCGCGATGGCCCAGGGCAGGCTGTACAGCTTGCGCGCGAGGCGGATGATCACGACGATCACGGAGGCCGCGATGACCGTGAAGATGACGGTGAAGGCCTCGCCGAAGCCGAAGGCCGCGCCCGCGTTGCGGATCGCGACGAACCGCAGCCACTCCCCGACGATCTCGATGGGCTCGTGGTGCTCCAGCCTGGCGACCACGATCATCTTGCTGATCAGGTCCAGGGCGTACGCCAGCGCGGCGACGGCGAACAGCACGGCGATCCGCCGCTTGCCGCGGGGCCGCGCGGCCCCGTCCTCCTCGCCCTCGGTCACGCCGTCCGTCCCACTGTCCGCGTCGGGCGCCGCCGGGGCGGCGCCGTCGGAGCCGGGCCGCTCGTCCGCGGCCGCCCGCTCCCCGGACCGCTCCGGCCCGGCTCCCGCCCCGTCGGGGGTGTCCGGCGTACCGATGATGCGCTCCGCCTCTGCCACGTGAGTCCCTCAACCTAGGTGCCCTGACTGAGGACGAGAGTACGTCACGGCCCGATCGGGTCACGTGCACAGGACGCCTTCAGTAACGACGTTCCTGCTTCTGCTTGCAGGCGACGCACAGGGTGGCCCGCGGGAAGGCCTGCATACGTGCCTTCCCGATGGGTTCGCCGCAGTTCTCGCAGAGCCCGTACGTGCCCGTGGCCAGCCGTTCCAGGGCCCGCTCGGTCTGTTCGAGCATCTCGCGCGAGTTCTGCGCCAGTGACATCTCGTGCTCGCGGGTGATGTTCTTGGCGCCGGTGTCGGCCTGGTCGTCGCCCGCGCCGTCGCCCGAGTCGCGCATCAGGCCCGCGAGGGCCTGTTCGGACGCGTCGAGCTCGGAGCGCAGCCGCAGCGCCTCGGACTCCAGTTCCGTACGCGCCTCGGCGACCTCCTCGGGGCTCCATGGGTCCTCGCCGGGACGCACCGCGAGCTCGTCGGCCGCCGCCGCGCCGGCCCGTGCCTTGGGGACTGCCGTGGGCTTCTGCGCCGCCGTGGCCGTGCCAGGGCTCTTCTTCGCAACCACTGTGGTGGCTCCCGTCGTCTCCGCGGCCTGCGCCGCACCCGCCTTCTTGGCCGTGCTCCTGCGGTCCGCGCCCGCCGGGGAGGCCGCACCGCCGGCGCCCTCGCGGGCGGTGACGCCCTTCCCGGCGGCTTCTTCCCCCGCGGCGGCCTTCCGCACCACCGCCTTCCCACCGGCCGCCTCCCCGGCGGCCTTCTTCCGCGCCGCCGCTTTCGCGGTGGCCGCCTTCGCGGCGGCCTTCTTCCCCGTACCCGTGTCCGCCGTACCGCCGGAGGCACCCGCGGCCGTGGATCTGCCGGACGCCGACTGCGGTACGCCGGTCTTCTTCGCCACCATGGCCGCGACCCCTTCACATATTGTGATCTTGCTCGCGAATCGTGCTGGGACGATAAATCGACTTGAGAGCCACGGCAACGGGGCGCACCGCCCGATTCGCCCGCCCCTCGGATGCGCCGGGGCGGACCTGCAAGCGTTGTGCCCAGCTCCCCGCCGGGTAATCCGTCGCGCCGGGCGGCCCGGGAGCCGGCGGACGGGCCCGCCCATTCGGGTCACACCGCCGACCGGGCCGGCCTCAGCGGCGCGCACGGCACCGGCGCTCCCGTCCCCCGGCGCACGGCTCCCGCCCGGCACCGCCCGCCCACCCGGGCGGCGTAGAACCGGTCGGCCGCCGTCCTCGCGGCGCCGTACACTGGGCGGAGCGAGAAGCGTGGATGGGGACGAGTAGCGCCGTACGCAGCCATGAGCGACCCGGGGACGGTGGAAGCCCGGGGGCGAGCGCGACGTGAAGATCACCCCGGAGCCGCCGGAGGAAAGCCGCAGCGGACCCTGCAGGACACGCAGGACAGCCGCCCGGGCGAGTAGAACCGGTTTCGCGACCCCAATGAGGGGGCTCGCCGGTGTGCACGACGCACCGGAGGGCCAAGGAGGGTGGTACCGCGGGAGCGCGCCGCACCCGGCGCAGGCAGCAAGCAGGCTCTCGTCCCTCCGACGGAAGGCAGAAAGTCCGTTGGAGGAAGCTCGCCGATGACAGCGCCGACGTACCGCCAGGTACCCGCCCAGGTCGACCTGCCCGCCCTCGAGCACGCCGTGCTCGACTTCTGGCGCGAGCAGAAGATCTTCGCCAAGAGCCTGGACCAGTCCGAGGGACGCCCCGAGTGGGTGTTCTACGAGGGCCCGCCCACGGCCAACGGCATGCCCGGTGCCCACCACATCGAGGCCCGGGTCTTCAAGGACGTCTTCCCCCGCTTCCGCACCATGCGCGGCTACCACGTGGCCCGCAAGGCCGGCTGGGACTGCCACGGCCTCCCCGTGGAGCTCGCCGTCGAGAAGGAGCTCGGCTTCACGGGCAAGCAGGACATCGAGGCCTACGGCATCGCCGAGTTCAACGCGAAGTGCCGCGAGTCCGTGACCCGGCACACCGACGCCTTCGCCGAGCTCACCGACCGCATGGGCTACTGGACCGACCTCGACGACCCCTACCGCACGATGGACCCCGAGTACATCGAGTCGGTCTGGTGGTCGCTCAAGACGATCTTCGACAAGGGCCTGCTGGTCCAGGACCACCGCGTCGCCCCCTGGTGCCCGCGCTGCGGCACCGGGCTCTCCGACCACGAGCTGGCGCAGGGGTACGAGACGGTCGTCGACCCCTCGGTGTACGTCCGTTTCCCGCTCACCTCCGGTCCGCTCGCGGGCGAGGCCGCGCTCCTGGTGTGGACGACGACCCCGTGGACCCTGGTGTCCAACACCGCGGTCGCCGCGCACCCCGACGTCACCTACGTCGTCGCCACGGACGGCACGGAGAAGCTCGTCGTCGCCGAACCGCTCGTGGCCAAGGCCCTCGGCGAGGGCTGGGAGACCACCGGCGAGTCGTTCACCGGCGCCGAGATGGAGCGCTGGACGTATCAACGTCCGTTCGAGCTCGTGGAGTTCCCGGAACCGGCCCACTACGTGGTGAACGCCGAGTACGTGACGACCGAGGACGGTACGGGTCTGGTCCACCAGTCCCCCGCCTTCGGTGAGGACGACCTCAAGGTCTGCCGCGCCTACGGCCTGCCCCTGGTGAACCCGGTCCGCCAGGACGGCACCTTCGCCGAGGACGTCCCCCTGGTCGGCGGTGTCTTCTTCAAGAAGGCGGACGAGAGGCTCACCGCGGACCTCGACGAGCGCGGCCTGCTCTTCCGGCACATCCCGTACGAGCACAGCTACCCGCACTGCTGGCGCTGCCACACGGCGCTCCTGTACTACGCGCAGCCGTCCTGGTACATCCGCACCACGGCCGTCAAGGACCGCCTCCTCCAGGAGAACGAGAAGACCAACTGGTTCCCCGAGTCGGTCAAGCACGGCCGCTTCGGCGACTGGCTGAACAACAACATCGACTGGGCCCTGTCCCGCAACCGCTACTGGGGCACCCCGCTGCCCATCTGGCGCTGTGCGGAGAACCACCTCACGGTCGTCGGCTCCCGCGCGGAGCTCACCGGGCTGACCGGCACCGACCAGTCCGGCCTCGACCCGCACCGCCCGTACATCGACGAGGTCACCTTCGCCTGCCCCGAGGACGGCTGCGGCGCCACGGCCACGCGCGTGCCGGAGGTCATCGACGCCTGGTACGACTCGGGCTCGATGCCGTTCGCGCAGTGGGGCTACCCGCACAAGAACAAGGAGCTCTTCGAGAGCCGCTACCCCGCGCAGTTCATCTCGGAGGCCATCGACCAGACCCGCGGCTGGTTCTACACGCTGATGGCGGTCGGCACCCTGGTGTTCGACGAGTCCTCGTACGAGAACGTCGTCTGCCTCGGCCACATCCTCGCCGAGGACGGCCGCAAGATGTCCAAGCACCTGGGCAACACCCTGGAGCCGATCCCGCTGATGGACCAGCACGGCGCGGACGCGGTGCGCTGGTTCATGGCGGCCGGCGGCTCGCCCTGGGCGGCCCGCCGCGTGGGTCACGGCACGATCCAGGAGGTCGTCCGCAAGACGCTGCTGACCTACTGGAACACGGTCGCCTTCCAGGCCCTGTACGCGCGCACGGCGGGCTGGGCGCCCAGCGGGGCGGACCCGTCCCCGGCCGACCGCCCCGTGCTGGACCGCTGGCTGCTGTCCGAGCTGCACGCCCTCACCGACCAGGTGACCGAGGCGCTGGAGGCGTACGACACCCAGCGCGCCGGCAAACTCCTCTCGGCCTTCGTCGACGACCTGTCCAACTGGTACGTGCGCCGCTCCCGCCGCCGCTTCTGGCAGGGCGACAGGGCGGCGCTGCGCACCCTGCACGAGGTCGTCACGACGGTTACCCAGCTGATGGCCCCGCTGACCCCGTTCATCACCGAGCGGGTCTGGCAGGACCTGGTCGTGCCGGTCACCCCGGGCGCCCCGGAGTCGGTGCACCTGTCCTCCTGGCCGCAGGCGGACCTCACCGCCATCGACCCGGAGCTGTCGAAGCAGATGGTGCTGGTGCGCCGCCTGGTGGAGCTGGGCCGGGCCACGCGCGCGGAGTCCGGGGTCAAGACGCGTCAGCCGCTGTCGCGCGCGCTGGTCGCGGCGGCCGGCTTCGAGACGCTCGACCCCGAGCTGCACGCGCAGATCACGGAGGAGCTGAACGTCAGCTCGCTGGCGTCCCTGAGCGAGGTCGGCGGTTCGCTCGTCGACACCACGGCCAAGGCGAACTTCCGGGCGCTCGGCAAGCGGTTCGGCAAGCGCGTCCAGGACGTGGCCAGGGCCGTCGCCAACGCCGACGCGGCCGCGCTCTCCCTGGCCCTGCGCGAGGGCACGGCCTCGGTGGAGGTCGGCGGCGAGACCGTCACCCTGGCCCCCGACGAGGTGATCATCACGGAGACCCCGCGCGAGGGCTGGTCCGTGGCCTCCGACTCGGGCGCCACGGTCGCCCTGGACCTGGAGATCACGGAGGAGCTGCGCCGCGCGGGCCTCGCCCGGGACGCGATCCGGCTGATCCAGGAGGCCCGCAAGAACAGCGGCCTGGACGTGGCCGACCGGATCGCGCTGCGCTGGACCGCCACGGCGCCGGAGGTCGTCGCGGCGCTCGGCGAGCACGCCGAGCTCATCGCCGACGAGGTCCTCGCCACGGACTTCGCCGAGGGCGAGGCGGACGGCACGTACGGGGAGCCGTTCACGGACGAGACCCTGTCCCTGACGTTCCGGCTGCGCAAGGCGGCCGCGCAGGGCGCGTAGCAGGAGCCGGCCGAGGCGGTCACCGTGCGCGCGTCCGTACGGTGACCGCAGGCCGTCAGCGATCGGTCGCGCGGTTCCCCGTCCTCTTTCGGGGCACCGAGCGCGGCAGGAGGGCCCGGTCCCCCGAATAGGGGACCGGGCCCTCCTGCCGTTCCGGTCGGCCCTCCCTGCGATCAACCCGCGTAAAAAGGGCGAGACCCCCGGAAAATCCGGGGGTCTCGCCCTGAAACGCTGCCGACGCGTGAGGCCTACCGCGGGCGGGCCGTCAGTTGTCGTCCTCGTCGATGAGGAAGCCGCGCATCGGCGAGGGGGCCTGGCCCATCGGGGACGGGCCCTGCGGCCGGACCGGCGCCATCGGCTGGGTCATGGCCGGGGACATCTGCTGCTGGCCACCGCCGTAGGAGGGCGCGGCCGGGGCGGGACCGCCGCCCATGCCCTGGTTGCCGCCGTACGACGGGGCACTCGCGCCGGCCGGGGCCATGGAGGGCGCCGGGGACGGCGGGAGGGAGGCCGCGGCCGGAGTGCGCGGCGGGGCGAGCGAGTCGTCGGCCTGGGTCTCCAGCTGACGCAGCTGGCTCTCCAGGTAGGACTTCAGCCGCGTGCGGTACTCGCGCTCGAAGCCGCGCAGGTCCTCGACCTTGCGCTCCAGCGTGGCGCGGGCGGACTCCAGGGAGCCCATCGCGACGCGGTGCTTCTCCTGCGCGTCCCGCTCCAGGGC
>NZ_JAVRHI010000335.1:0-9432 GCF_034105845.1 Streptomyces sp. CRN 30
GGGTGCCGCGCCGGGCACCTGGTCGGGGGCCGGCCGGGACCGGCGTACCGGCTCGGCCTCGGGAGCCGGGCGGCGGGGCGCGGGTGCCGGGTCGGCGAAGACCGTGGCCACCGGCTTGGCGCCGCCCTCCACGGCCCGTACGGCGGCGAGCAGGTCGGCCGCCGTGCCGCTGAGCTTGGCGCCGCTCGCGACGGGGCCCGTGCGCTCGGCCTTCCGCCGCTCGATCCGCTCCCGCTCGACCCGCTGGGCCGCCAGCTCCGCCTCGGCCTCGGACACCTGCTTGCCCCCGGCCCCGTCACCCTCAGCCGCGTCACCACCGCTGACGTCGGAGTCGTCGGAGCCACTGGAACCGTCGGAGCCACTGGAGCCACTGGAGCCGCTGGAACCGTCGGTGCCGTCCGCGGTGCCCGCGCCGGCCGTGGTTCCGGTGTCGCCCTCGGCCCCCGCCGCGGGCACACCCCCCGTACCGTCCGCGTCATCCGCGACGTTCTCGGCGGACTCGGGCTCGGGCTCCGTGCTCACAGCGTGCTCCAGTCGTGATCGGGATAGCGGTGCACGGGCTCCGACACGTCGTCGAGGGCCCGGCAGATCTCGTCAGGAAGACTAAGCGCCTCCACTGACAGAGCCGCGTCGAGCTGCCGCGCGTTGCGCGCGCCGACGATCGGCGCGACCACGCCGGGCCGGTCCCGCACCCACGCGAGGGCCACCTGCAGCGGGGTCACCGCGAGACCGTCCGCCGCCGTGGCCACCGCGTCCACGATGTGCCCGGCCGTGTCGTCGAGGTACGGCGCGACGAACGGCGCCATGTGCTCCGACGCCCCGCGCGAGTCGGACGGCGTGCCCGCGCGGTACTTGCCGGTGAGCACCCCGCGCCCCAGCGGCGAGGACGGCAGCAGCCCGACCCCCAGGTCCAGGGCGGCCGGCAGCACCTCGCGCTCTATGCCGCGCTGCACCAGTGAGTACTCCAGCTGCGTGCTCGCCAGCCGGTTGCGCACCCCGGGCGCCGCCAGCTGCCACGTCGCCGCCTTGGCGAGCTGCCAGCCGCAGAAGTTGGACACCCCGGCGTAGCGGGCGCGCCCGCTGCTCACCGCCAGGTCCAGGGCGTGCAGCGTCTCCTCCAGCGGCGTGTACGGGTCGTAGGCGTGCACGTGCCAGACGTCGACGTGGTCGGTGCCGAGCCGGACCAGCGAGGCGTCCAGCGCGGAGAGCAGATGACCGCGCGAGCCGTCGAACCGCCGGTCGGGGTCGGGCACGCAGCCGGCCTTGGTGGAGATCACCAGGTCCCGGCGCGGCACCAGCTGCTCCATGAGCCGGCCGAGCAGGTACTCGGCCTCCCCGTCCCCGTACACGTCGGCGGTGTCGACGAGGGTCCCGCCGGCTTCCCAGAAGGTTTTCAGGCACTCCGCCGCGTCGTGCTCGTCGGTGTCGCGGCCCCAGGTCAGGGTGCCGAGACCGATACGGGACACGCGCAGGCCCGTTCGGCCGAGATGCCTCTGCTCCATGAACGCCGAGATTACTGGCCACGGCTTCCCCTGTGGGGGGCTGTGGACAACCCATTTCACCGCGCTAAGGTCGGGGCACCAGGGACGTTACTGATCAGTAAGGGGATCGGCCATGCAGCTCGGGATCAACCTCGGCTACTGGGGCGGCGGAATGGACGCGGACAATCTGGCCGTCGCCCAGGAGGCCGACCGCCTCGGCTACGCCGTCTGCTGGGCCGCGGAGGCCTACGGCTCCGACGCCGCCACGGTGCTCACCTGGGTCGCCGCGCAGACCGAGCGGATCGACGTCGGCTCGGCGATCTTCCAGATCCCGGCCCGGCAGCCCGCGATGACCGCGATGACCGCCGCCACCCTCGACTCCCTCTCGGGCGGCCGCTTCCGGCTCGGCCTCGGCGTCTCAGGGCCGCAGGTCTCCGAGGGCTGGTACGGCGTCAAGTTCGACAAGCCGCTGGCCCGCACCCGCGAGTACGTCGAGATCGTCCGCAAGGCGATGACCCGTGAGCGGCTCTCCTACGAGGGACAGCACTGGACGCTGCCCCTGCCCGGCGGCCCCGGCAAGCCGATCAAGCTGACCGTGCACCCGCAGCGTGAGCACATCCCGCTGTACATCGCCGCGATCGGCCCGAAGAACCTGGAGCAGACCGGCGAGATCGCCGACGGCGCCCTGCTGATCTTCCCCTCCGCCGAGCACCTGGAGGAGACCGCGATCCGGCCCCTGCGCGCCGGACGCGAGAAGGCGGGCAAGAGCCTCGACGGCTTCGACGTCTGCCCGACCGTGCCGCTCGCTCTCGGTGACGACAAGGACGTCGCCGCGCTCGCCGACACCTTCCGGCCGTACACCGCGCTGTACGTCGGCGGCATGGGCAGCCGCAAGCAGAACTTCTACAACCAGCTCGCCCGGCGCATGGGGTACGAGAAGGAGGCCGCCGAGATCCAGGACAAGTACCTGTCCGGCGACAAGGAGGGCGCCGGCGCCGCCGTACCGCACGATCTGATCGACAGGACGACGCTGCTCGGCTCCGTCGACCGCATCGCCGACGGGATGCGGGCCTACGCGGCGGCCGGTGTCACCACCCTGACGCTCGCTCCCGCGGGCTTCACCCTGGACGAGCGGATCGCGGCGCTGCGGGCCGGCACGGAGGCGCTCGAACGAGCCGGGCTCGCCTGAGGCGCACTCAGAGATTTCACGGCCGTGGTGGGGGCTCGGGGGTCTTCCCCGCCACGGCCGTCACGGGGAACAACGCGTGCACGCGCGCGTGGTTACGCCCACTCATGGCCCCGCGTGTCCGTCGTTCGGCGGAGTTGTCCGGCACACCTGTTGCCGCACCTCACGTCCCGCACTTGACTCGTTCTCCGCGGAACCTGCAGAGGCGGAGAGGTGACGGGTGATGCTGTCGGCCAAGAGTCTGTTCCAGGAGATCCTCGACCACGACGAGTCGTTCCAGTTGTTCTGCTCCATCGCGGCCAGCGGCGAGTCGCAGGGCGGCTGGGAGAACGCCCGGATCGCGGCGCTCGTCCCGGAGAGCGAACGCGATCTCGCCCCCAAGATCACCCGGCATGGCGCCGACGAGGACAAACACGGCCGGATCTTCGAAGCGCTGCTGCGCAAGCGCCGTCTGGAGCCCGTCGAGGTCCCCCCGGAGACCGACTACACCGCGCTGTTGGAGCAGCACGGCATCGGTCTCGCCCACGAGAAACTCAAGGGCGACCAGCGGCTGACCACCGAGGACATCGTCACCTACCTCGCGCACAGCCGCGTCACCGAGCAGCGCGCGGCCGACCAGATGGTCATGCTCCGCAAGTACTTCGCCGGTCACCCCGACGTCGGCAACGCCGTCCGGATGATCTCCGCCGACGAGGACAACCACCTCGCCTACACCCACGAGGAACTGCTCCGCTTCGCCGCCGCCGGACACGGCCGGCTCATCCAGCGCACCCTGCGCGAATGCGCGCTGGCCGAGATCGGCATCTACCGCGACGTCAGCCTCGCCGTGATGGCGCGCATGGGCCGCATCCTGCGCTGGCCGCGCCCCAAGGCGGCGGTGCTCGCGGCCGGCATCCGCGCGATGTACACCTACGAGCGGCTCGGCGGCTGGCGCCGCATGGTCTCCCTGGAGATGCCCGAACGCCGCGACGCCCTCGGCGGCCCCGCTCCCTCCGCGACTCCCGAACCCGCCTGAACAGTGCTCTACAGCCATCCCCGGCGTTTGAAGAGCCGGAACAGCAGCACCTCGAGGGCGGCCATGAGCGCGATCACGGCCGGGTACGACCACACCCAGTGCAGCTCGGGCATGTGGTCGAAGTTCATGCCGTAGATCCCCGCGATCATCGTGGGGACCGCGGCCATGGCCGCCCACGCGGAGATCTTGCGCATGTCGTCGTTCTGCCGGACGCTCATCTGCGCCAGGTGCGCCGAGAGGATGTCGGAGACCAGCCGGTCCAGGCCGTCCACCGACTCGTTGACCCGCAGGATGTGGTCCTGCACGTCCCGGAAGAACGGCCGCGCGGCGTCGTTCACGAACGGCACCGCCGCGCCGAACGCGCCCGTGCCCGCCAGCCGGTTCAGCGGCAGCGCCAGCGGCCCGGTCGCCCGGCGGAACTCCAGGACCTGCCGCTTGAAGGTGTAGATCCGGCCCGCCGTGTTCCGGGAGCCGCCGACGTCCGGCGAGAACACCTCCGCCTCCAGCTCCTCCAGGTCGGTCTGGAGTTCGGTGGCCACCTCCAGGTAGTGGTCGACGGCGGCGTCGGTGATCGCGTAGAGCACGGCCGTCGGCCCCTTGCCGAGCAGTTCGGGCTCCTTCTCAAGCCGCTGCCGCACCGCCTTCAGCGCGGCGCCCTCACCGTGCCGGACGACCACCACGAACGCGTCGCCGAGGAAGACCATCACCTCACCGGAGGAGACGGTGTCGCTCTCCGGCTCGTACACCACCGGCTTGACGACCACGAAGAGCGAGTCGTCGTACACCTCCAGCTTGGGCCGCTGGTGGGCCTTGAGGGCGTCCTCCACGGCCAGCGGGTGCAGGCCGAACTCCCGCGTGACGTGTTCGAACTCCTCCTCTGTCGGCTCATGGAGCCCGATCCACACGAACCCGCCCGCGGACCGCGCCTCGTCGAGCGCGTCGGAGAAGTCCGCCGGGCCCTCGGTGCGGTGCCCGTCCCGGTAGATGGCACAGTCGACGATCACCGAACCCATTCTCCCCTCGCCCGGACGTCGGTGCCCGGTGCTGTACGCCTACCCTTGGCGCATGCCCACGCTGATCCTGGTCAGGCACGGACGTTCCACCGCCAACACCGAGGGACTGCTCGCCGGCTGGACGCCCGGCGTCGCCCTCGACGAACGGGGGACCGCCCAGGCCGCCGCCCTGCCCGCCCGGCTCGCCGCACTGCCGCTCTCCGAGGTCGTCACCAGCCCCCTGCAGCGCTGCCGGGAGACGCTCGCGCCGCTGCTCGACGCCCGCCCCGGCCTGCGCGCCCACACCGACGAACGGATCGGGGAGTGCCACTACGGCGACTGGTCCGGCCGCAAGATCGCCGAGCTGAGCGACGAGCCGCTGATGGAGATCGTGCAGGCGCACCCCTCCGCCGCGGCCTTCCCCGGCGGCGAGTCGATGCGCACCATGCAGACCCGCGCCGCCGAGGCGGTACGCGAGTGGAACGCGCGCGTGGAGCGCGACCACGGCCCGAACGCCGTGTACCTCATGTGCTCCCACGGCGACGTCATCAAGTCGCTCGTCGCGGACGCGCTCGGCCTCCACCTCGACCTGTTCCAGCGCATCCACGTCGAACCGTGCTCCGTCACGGCGATCCGCTACACCCGCCTGCGCCCGTTCCTGCTGCGCCTCGGCGACACCGGGGACCTCGGCTCCCTCGCGCCCCCCGAGGAACCGCCGGGCGACGACGCGACGGTCGGAGGCGGTGCGGGCGCACCGTGATCGTCGGCCGCAGTAGGGTGAAGCGGTCCCAGCAGTAGCCACCCCCGACTCTCAATGGAGACAGGACGTGTCCCGTCAGGTGTTCCTCTACGACCAGCCGGACCGCTTCGTGGCCGGCACGGTCGGACTGCCCGGACGCCGTACGTTCTTCCTCCAGGCCACGGCCGGCCCCCGGGTGACCAGCGTGGCCCTGGAGAAGACGCAGGTCGCGGCACTCGCCGAGCGCATGGACGAGCTGCTCGACGAGGTCGTGCGGCGCAGTGGCGGCAGCGCCTCCGTCCCCGCCGTGGCGCCCGCCGACCCGGCCGACACCGGGCCGCTGGACGCCCCCGTCGAGGAGGAGTTCCGCGTCGGCACCATGGCGCTGGCCTGGGACGGCGACGAGCAGCGCATGATCGTCGAGGCGCAGGCCCTGGTGGAGCTGGACGCCGAGTCCGAGGAGGATCTCGCCGAAGCAGAGGAAAGGCTTCTCCAGGACGAGGAGAACGGCCCCCCGATGCTGCGGGTCCGCCTCACCGGCGCGCAGGCCAGGGCCTTCGCCAAGCGCGCCCTGGACGTCGTCAACGCCGGGCGGCCGCCGTGCCCGCTGTGCAGCCTCCCGCTCGACCCGGAAGGACACGTATGTCCGCGCCAGAACGGATACCGCCGCGGAGCGTGACGACGGACACGACGCCGGACGTGACGGCCGACGAGCCGCTCGTCCGGCTGCTCACCGAGGGCGAGCTGACCGTCCGCGGCCGCATCCCCGACGCCTCCAACGCGGCGCTGTACTGCACGGTCGCGCACGAGGGCCGCGAGACCGCCTGCGTCTACAAGCCCGTCGCCGGTGAACGGCCCCTGTGGGACTTCCCCGACGGCGACCTCGCCCGGCGCGAGGTCGCCGCGTACGCGGTCTCCGAGGCGACCGGCTGGGGCCTCGTCCCGCCCACCGTGCTGCGGGACGGGCCGTACGGCGAGGGAATGGTCCAGCAGTGGATCGAGACCGCTCCCGAGACCGCCCCGGACACCGGACTGCTCGCCCTGGTGGACCGTGAGGAGCCGGAGCCGGGCTGGAAGGCGATCGGGTTCGCCGAGGTCGGCGAGGGGCGTACCGCGCTGCTGGTGCACGCCGACGACGCGCGGCTGCGGCGCCTCGCCGTCCTCGACGCGGTGATCAACAACGCCGACCGCAAGGGCGGCCACCTGCTGCCCGCCGCCGGCCGGCTCTACGGCATCGACCACGGCGTCACCTTCCACACCGAGAACAAGCTGCGCACGCTGCTGTGGGGCTGGGCGGGGGAGCCGCTGACCGAGGAGGCCCTGGCGGTCCTCGGCGGCCTGCGGGAGGCGCTGAGGGACGGCGGGGGCCTGGCCACCCGACTGGCCGAGCTGATCACGCCCGCCGAGACCGACGCCGTACGCGCGCGTGTCGACGCGCTGCTGGCCGCCGGCACCCACCCCGAACCGGGCGGGGAGTGGCCGGCGATCCCCTGGCCGCCGGTGTAGCACCAGGCCGCAGCACATGGAGGGATGATCGGCAAGAGCGCCTAACCGGTCATCCTGCCCCCGTCCGGTTCGTGTACGGAACATCCGTCCGGTTACGCTCGTGTCATGCATGCCTGGCCCGCTTCCGAGGTCCCCGCCCTGCCTGGTCAGGGCCGCGACCTGAGGATTCACGACACCGCGACCGGCGGTCCGGTCACCCTGGACCCCGGTCCCGTCGCCCGCATATACGTCTGCGGCATCACGCCGTACGACGCGACCCACATGGGTCACGCGGCGACCTACAACGCGTTCGACCTCGTGCAGCGCGTGTGGCTCGACACCAAGCGGCAGGTTCACTACGTCCAGAACGTCACCGACGTCGACGACCCCCTGCTGGAGCGGGCCGCCCGGGACGACGTCGACTGGACGGCCCTCGCCGAGCAGGAGACGGCCCTCTTCCGCGAGGACATGACGGCGCTCAGGATGCTGCCGCCGCGGCACTACATAGGCGCCGTCGAGGCCATACCGGGCATCGTCCCCCTGGTCGAGCGGCTCCGTGACGCGGGCGCCGCCTACGAGCTGGACGGCGACGTCTACTTCTCCGTCGAGTCCGACCCGCACTTCGGCCAGGTCTCGCACCTCGACGCCGAGGCCATGCGGCTGCTCTCCGCCGAGCGCGGCGGCGACCCGGAGCGGCCGGGCAAGAAGAACCCCCTCGACCCGATGCTGTGGATGGCGGCCCGCGAGGGCGAACCCAGCTGGGACGGCGCCTCGCTCGGCCGCGGTCGGCCCGGCTGGCACATCGAGTGCGTGGCCATCGCCCTCGACCACCTCGGCATGGGCTTCGACGTCCAGGGCGGCGGCTCCGACCTCGCCTTCCCGCACCACGAGATGGGCGCCTCCCACGCCCAGGCGCTGACCGGCGAGTTCCCCATGGCCAAGGCGTACGTCCACGCCGGCATGGTCGGCCTGGACGGCGAGAAGATGTCCAAGTCCAGGGGCAACCTGGTCTTCGTGTCGCGGCTGCGGCGCGACGGCGTCGACCCGGCCGCGATCCGGCTCGCCCTCCTCGCCCACCACTACCGCTCCGACTGGGAGTGGACCGACCAGGTCCTGCGGGACGCGGTCGCCCGCCTGGAGCGGTGGCGCGCCGCCGTCTCCCGGCCCGACGGCCCGTCCGCCGAGGCACTGGTCGAGGAGGTCCGCGCGGCTCTCGCCGACGACCTCGACTCCCCGTCGGCGCTCGCCGCGGTGGACCGCTGGGCCGCGCTCCAGCAGGAGTCGGGCGGCACGGACACCGGCGCCCCCGGCCTCGTCTCCCGCGCGGTGGACGCGCTGCTGGGCGTCGCTCTCTAGCGCATCTCCGGTGCATCTCTAGCGCCGCTCCGAAGTCGCTCTCCAGCGATGGTCCGAAGTGGCAGAAGGGCCTCCGCGGGCAACGCCTGCGGAGGCCCCGGTGCCTGTGCTGAGCTGTGAGGCGTCTGTTGACGAACGCGGGCCCGCCCGCACGGCCGGGCCCCCTCGCGGAAGGACGCACCGTGGCACCCACCGACCGTTCCTTCGCACGACGCTCACTGCTCACCTCCGCCGCCGCATCGACGGGCGCGGCCCTGACCGGCGTGACGCTGACCGGCGGCCCGGCCGCGGCCGCCGGACGCGGCCCCTGGCCGCGGCGGTTCCCGCTGCCCACCGGTTTCCGGCCCGAGGGCATCGCCATCGGCAGCGCCCCGTACGCCTACTTCGGTTCGCTCGTCGACGGTGACATCTACCGGGCGAGCCTGGCCACCGGCCGCGGCGCGGTCGTCGCCGAGGGCCCCGGCGCGGGACACGGCGCCGCCGGACTCAGGCTCGACCGGCACGGCAGACTCTTCGTCGCCGGCGCGGAGAGCGGCGAGATACGCACCGTGGACGTCCGTACCGGCGAGACCGAGAGGATCTACGCGACCGGCACCACCTTCGTGAACGACGTGGTCCTCACCCCGGACGCCGCCTGGTTCACCGACTCCTACGCGGCCGTCCTGCACCGCGTCGCCCTCGACGAACGGGGCCGCCCCGGCGGACTGCGGACCGTCACCCTGGGCGGGGACTGGGAGCAGGGCCCGGACTTCACCGCCAACGGCATCGAGCGCACCCCCGACGGCAGCGCCCTGCTGGTGGTCAACGTCTTCGCGGACGGCGGCCGGCTGATGCGCGTCGACCCGCGCACCGGCACCGCGCGCGCCGTCGACCTCGGCGCCGCCCGGCTGCCCAACGGCGACGGCCTGCTGCTGCTCGGCCGGACCCTCTACGCGGTCCAGCAGTGGCAGAACGCCATCGACGTGTTCCGGCTGAACGCGGCCGGCACGCGGGGCACCGCGATCGGCCGCATCACCGACGAGCGGTTCCGCATCCCGACGACGGTCGCCGCCTGGGGCGACCGGCTCTACCTGCCCAACGCGCGCTTCGACATCGACCCGCCGCTGCCGGACACCGAGTTCGACGCCGTGGCGGTGGACCGGATCTGAGCACCGGGCGCGGGGGGGGGGGGGGGGGGG
>NZ_JAVRHI010000336.1:0-6700 GCF_034105845.1 Streptomyces sp. CRN 30
GGCCGGCCCGCCGCGGAGTACCGCGTCACGGCGGTGGTCGACGCGCCGGGCGCGGGCGTCTACTTCGCCGACGCGACCGCCGCACGGCTGGCGGGGCCCGGCGCGCGGGACGCGGCGGGAGGGACGGCAGCGGGAGAGCAGGCGGCGCAGGGGATCGACCTGATCGGGCTGCGGACCGAGCCCGGGGCCGAGGAGCGGGTCGCCGACACGGTCCGCGACCGGCTGGCGGGCACCGGACTGAAGGTGCTCACCGGGGCCGGGATCGGCGAGGGCACGGCGCCCGGCGTGGGGTCGGCGCGCTCGCTGCTGGTGCTGCTGGCCGGTTCGCTGGGCGGGATCGTGCTGCTGATCACCGGGTTCGTCACGGCGGGCGCGCTGGGTGTGTCGATCGCCGGGCAGCGCCGTGACCTGGCGCTGATGCGGGCCGTGGGGGCGACCCCGCGGCAGATCCGCCGGCTGGCCGCCGCGCAGTCCTCGGCGGTGGCGGTGCTCGGTGCCGTCCCCGGGGTGGCGCTCGGGTACCTGCTCGCGGGGTGGTTCGGCGCCATGCCGGCCGACCGGGGGGTGCTGCCGCCCGGGCTGCCGCTCACGGTCGGCCCGCTGCCCGCCCTCGCCACGGCCGTGCTGCTGGGTGTCGCCGTACAGCTGTCGGCCCGGGGCGCGGCCTGGCGCACCTCGCGGATGCCGGCCACCGAGGCGGTCGCCGAGTCCCGCAGCGAACCGCGCGAGCCGTCGGCCGGGCGCACCCTCACGGGCTTCCTGCTGATCGCCGCCGCGTGCGCGCTGTCCGTCACCCCGCTGCTGTCCCGGACCCTGATCGGCGCCTCGGCCACCTCCATCGCGGGCATCGTCGCCGCGATCGGCCTGGCGCTGTGCGGCCCGGCCCTGGTGCGGTACGCCGGTGGGGTGGCCGTACGGCGGCTGCGGCCGGGCACCTCCGCCCCGACCTGGCTGGCGCTGGCCAACGTACGGGCGTACGCGCTGCGGGTCGCCGGGGTGGTCAGCCCGCTGGCCATGGCGGTGGTGTTCGTGCTGACGTACACCTTCGCGCAGACCACCGTGCTCGCCGCGACCGCGCGGGACACCGGCGCCGGCACCCTCGCCGACCACCGGCTGAGCGCCCCCGCCCTCGGCGGGCTGCCCGTGGACACGGAACGGGCCGTGCGGGAGCTCCCGGGCGTCCGGGCCGCCGTGCCCGTCGGGACGACCACCGTGGTATGGCCGTACGAGCTGTTCGGCGACACGGAGACCGAGGCCTCGCCCGCGCTGGTCGGCACGCCGGGGATCGGTGAGGTACTGGACCTCGGGGTGCGCGAGGGCGGGTGGGACCGGCTGACCGGGGCCACCGTCGCCGTCAGCGGCGAGGCCGCCGGGGCGCGCGGGGCCGGGCTCGGCAGCCGGCTGGAGCTGGTCCTCGGCGACGGTGCCAGGGTCGAGGCCCGGGTCGTCGCCGTGTACGACCGGGGGCTCGGCTTCGGTCCCCTGGTGCTCTCCCGCGAGCTGGCCGCCGGGCACACCACGTCGCCGCTCGCCCGGAACCTGCTGGTGCGCACCGACGGCACGGACGCCGCCCGGGACCGGCTCGCCGCGCTGGCCGCCGAACGGCCCGGACTCACCCTGGAACGGACGGACGCCGACTTCGACTCCGGCCAGGACACCCCGCCCGAGGTGTGGATCAACCTGGCGACCATCGTCGTGCTCCTCGGCTACCTGCTGTTGAGCATCGCCAACAAGCTGGTCGCCGCGACCGCGCAGCGCCGCACCGAGATCGCCGCGCTGCGGCTCGTCGGCACCACGCCCCGGCAGATCCGTTCGATGATGCGGCGCGAGGCCGCGGTGGTCGCCGCCGCCGCGCTCACCACCGGACTGCTGCTGTCGGCGCTGCCGCTGGCCCTGCTGGGCCAGGGTTTCCTCGACCGTCCCTGGCCCTCGGGCCCCGCCTGGCTGCTGCCGGCCGTCGCGGCGACCGTCGCGGCCACGGCCTTCCTCACGGTCGAACTCCCCACCCGCCGGGCCCTGGGCACGGCTCCGGCGGACGCGATCAGGGCGACCTGACGTCCCCTGCGGCCGCGTGCGGGAACGGCTGCCTCGATCACGGAACGGCCTCCCGGGCGAGGTGCTCAGCCGCGTTGCGGAAGCACGCCACTTGTTCCTCGGCCCGCTCGGCGCGCGAGGAAGGAGACCGCGGGGTCCAGCACCTCGGGCGCGTACATGTGCGCGGACGACTCGTCGCAGCCCCGCGCCACCTGCTCGTTCCACACGTCCGCAGCCGTGACGCGGAGGGCTGCCCCGCCACACCGGCCGACGCACCCCTGTTTGCTGTTCGCTGTTTGCTTGAACTTTCACCGTTCGGGTACGATCACGCTTGTGCTTGAACATTCAAGCTTATACATCGTTCACATCAGGAAGGCACTGGCACATGACCGTCACCACTCGCCCCACCAGCACGTCCGTCACCGGCAGGGCTGAACCCTCGCCCGTGCACGCCTACAGCGTGGGCCTGCTGATCCTGCGACTGGTGCTCGGACTGACCGTCGCCGCGCACGGCGCGCAGAAGCTGTTCGGCTGGTTCGGCGGTGGCGGGCTCGACGGCACGGGGCAGTTCTTCGAGATGAGCGGTTACCCCTCCGGCAAGATGATGGCCCTGGTCGCCGGGCTCACCGAGACCTTCGGAGGGCTCGCCCTCGTCCTCGGCCTCCTCACACCGCTCGCGGGCGCCGCCGTCCTCGGCACGATGATCAACGCCCTGGCGGTCAAGTGGGGCGGCGGCTTCTTCGCCCCCGAGGGCGTCGAGTACGAGGTCCTGCTCACCGCGGGCGCGGCCGCCCTGGCCCTCACCGGCCCCGGCACGATCGCCGTCGACCGCTTCCTGCCCGGCCTGCGGGCGCACCGGCTCGTGTACGGCGTCGCCGCCGTGGTGCTCGCCGCGGTGATCGCCGGTCTGGTCCTCCTCATCCGCGACTGAACCGACTGCTGGACGGGCGCCTGCGTCGCGCCTCAGCCCTGGAAGGAGACGGCATGCACCCGGACGACACACCCGTACCGGACGACGCGCCGTTCCGGACCTGACTCGGCGTGCTCTCCGCAGGTGCGCGGCCGGTACGAGTTCGGGGTACTCGCCGAACGCGACAGCGTGTACGCCACGGTCGGCGACGCGGTGCTCGAGGTCGCCCGGCGCGGCGGGCACGACATCCTGCGACCGCGCCACCCCGGCAACCCCCTGCGCACCGCCTTCACCGGCACCCCCGCCTACGCGCCCGACCCCCGCTGGGTGCGCACGGGCCGTTACCTGCCCTTCGACGCACCGCGCGCGATCACCGTCGGTGCGGCCGTCGAGGGCCTGGAGCACGTGTACGACTCCCCCGGGCAGGTCGAGTTCGAGGTGGACGGCGCCGTGCACCGGCTGACGGTGTTCGACGGGATGCGGCCCGGCACCCTGATGGCGCTGTTCACGGACCGCACCTCGGGCGTGACCACCTACGCCGCGAACCGGTCGCTGCAGATCGCCGCGCCCGACCGGGAGGGCCGGGTCGCCCTCGACTTCAACCGCGCGGCCAACCTGCCCTGCGCGTACACCGACCTGGCCACCTGCCCGCTGCCGCCGGCGGAGAACCGGCTGCCGGTCGCCGTCGAGGCCGGCGAGCGCATCCCGCTGGAGCGCGGCGGCCGGCCCTGAGTGCCTGGTCCCCCGGGCCGGTCGCGTTAGGTTCCGGGCCGGGGGTGGTACCGATGACCGGTCTGCGGGTCGACTGGCGGAGGTGGCGATGGAGTCCTCGGTGGACCGGATCGGTGACCCCTGGGGCGGCCGTGTGCCGTACGGACGGCACGAGCCGTGGCCGGCCCGGGTGGACACCTACCTCGTCGACGGCGTCGGGCCCGACCTGGTGCAGCGGTGGGTGCAGGCGGCGTCGATCCTGCACTCCGACGGGGACGCCATGGACATCGCGGTCGTCGACGGCCGGATGGCCGGGGTGCGCGGGCGGGCGACCGACCGGGTCAACCGTGGCAGGCTCGGCCCCAAGGACCTCTTCGGCTGGCAGGCCAACGCCTCACCCGACCGGCTCACCCGCCCTCTGGTGCGCGAGAACGGGCACCTGGTGGAGACCGACTGGGAGACCGCGATGCACCGCGTCGTCTCCCGCTCGCGCGAGCTGCTCGCGGAACGGGGACCGGGGTCCATCGGCTTCTACACCTCCGGCCAGCTGTTCCTGGAGGAGTACTACACCCTCGCCGTCCTGGCCCGGGCCGGTATCGGCACCAGTCACCTCGACGGCAACACCCGCCTGTGCACGGCCACCGCGGGCGAGGCGCTCAAGGAGAGCTTCGGCTCCGACGGGCAGCCCGGCACCTACGACGACATCGACCACGCCGACGTCATCGCGCTCTTCGGCCACAACCTCGCGGAGACCCAGCCCGTGCAGTGGATGCGCGTCCTGGACCGGCTGCACGGCTCCGACCCGCCCCGCCTGCTGTGCGTCGACCCCCGGCCCACCCAGGTGGCCCGCAGGGCGGCCGTGCACCTCGCCCCCCGTATCGGGACGAACGTGGCGCTGCTCAACGCCCTGCTGCACGAGACGATCCGCCACGACCGCGTCGACCACGCGTACATCAACGCCCACACGGTCGGCTTCGAGGAACTCGCGGCGCGGGTCGCGGAGTGCGGCCCCGAGTGGGCGGCCGGCATCTGCGACGTCCCGGCCGCCCGGATCGCCGAGGCCGCCGAGCTGCTGGGCGGCGCCGACCGGCTGCTGTCCACGGTGCTGCAGGGCGTCTACCAGTCCCACCAGGCCACGGCGGCCGCCGTCCAGGTCAACAACCTGCACCTGATCAGGGGCATGCTGGGCAGGCCGGGCGCCGGCGTCCTGCAGATGAACGGGCAGCCCACCGCCCAGAACACCCGCGAGTGCGGCGCCGACGGGGACCTGCCGGGCTTTCGCAACTGGCAGAACGACGCCCACGTCGCCGACCTGGCAGCCGTGTGGAACGTCGAGCCCGCCACCATCCCGCACCACGGGCCGCCCACCCACGCGATGCAGATGTTCCGCTACGCCGAGCAGGGCTCGATCCGCATGCTGTGGATCAGCGGCACCAACCCCGCCGTCTCCCTGCCCGAACTCGCCCGCATCCGCACGATCCTGTCCCAGGAGCGGCTGTTCACGGTGGTGCAGGACCTGTTCCTCACGGAGACGGCGCAGTTCGCAGACGTGGTCCTGCCCGCCGCCACCTGGGGCGAGAAGACCGGCACGTTCACCAACGCCGACCGCACGGTGCACCTCTCGGACAAGGCCGTCGAACCCCCCGGTGGGGCCAGGCCCGACCTGGACATCTTCCTGGAGTACGCGGCCCGCATGGACTTCCGGGACAAGGCCGGCGGGCCGCTGGTCACCTGGCACGACGCGGAATCGGCGTTCGAGGCGTGGAAACGGTGCAGCGCCGGCCGCCCCTGCGACTACACCGGCCTGACCTACGCCATGCTGCGCGGCGGCAGCGGCATCCAGTGGCCGGTCAACGAACGGGCGCCCGGGGGCACCGCACGCCTCTACACCGACGGCATCGACTGGGCCCACCCCGACGTGTGCGAGAACTACGGCAAGGACCTGGTGACCGGAGCGGTGGACAGCGCGGTGGAGTACCGCTCCCTCAACCCCGACGGCAAGGCGATCCTCAAGGCCGCCGAGTACCTGCCCCCGCACGAGACACCGGACGAGGACCACCCCTTCCAGCTGACCACCGGACGCACCCTCTACCACTTCCACACCCGCACCAAGACCGGCCGGGCACCCCAGCTGAACGCGGCCGCGCCCGACGTGTGGGTGGAGATCTCGACGGACGACGCGGCCCGGCTCGGCCTCGCGGAGGGCGACCTCGTGGAGGTCAGCACCCCCCGCGGCGCCCTCCGCGGACGCCTGCGCCCCACCGGCCTGCGACCGGGGGTGCTCTTCGTGCCCTTCCACTACGGCTACTGGGACACCCCCGCGGGCTCCGGCCCGGACCTCACCACACCGGGCCGGGCGGCCAACGAGACGACGGTCACCGACTGGGACCCGGCCTCCAAGCAGCCGCTGTTCAAGACGGCCGCGGCCGCGCTCACCCTCGTCGAGCGCGGCCATGGACAGCCGTCCCCGGCACCCACCACCACCGCCTCCGCTCCCCCGGCCCCGCACGCCCTGCCGGCCACCACCGGCGGACCGGCGGCACGGGTGTCGCAGGCCCCCGACACGGCCTGGGACAGCGAGGGAGACCCCCGGTGAACGGCATCAAGCTCACGCTGCGCGCCCTCCACCACGGCGAGCACCACCTCGTCGGCGACCTGATGACCCTGGCGGAGCGCCACCGCACCGACCACGAGGTGCACCACATCGCCACCGACGTCGCCGAATGGTCCCGGCAGCACCTCCAGTGCCTGGCCGACACCGCGGCCCACTACGACCTGGACCTCGACGGCCCGCCGGACGACTCCTCCGGTGGTCTCCTCGCGACGCTCCGCGAGAAGGCGTCCGACCTGACGGTCCACCGCCCCGAACCCGGCCTGCTGCTCCTGCGGGACCTGCGCGACGTACACCTGGCCGCCGCACGCAACTCACTGCACTGGGAGATGCTCGCCCAGGCCGCCCAGGCCTCCAGGGACGCCCGGCTCCTCGCGCTCGCCTCCTCCTGCCACCCGCGGACACTGCGGCAGATGCGCTGGACCAACACGATG
>NZ_JAVRHI010000337.1:0-58178 GCF_034105845.1 Streptomyces sp. CRN 30
GCCGCCGGGGCACCCGGCGTACCGGGCGGCCCGGGAGGCGGCGGCGTGCCGCCCGGCCGGCCCGGGTCGGCGGCCAGCATCGTGGCGGCGTGGTGGATGCCGCCCGGGGGCGTTCCGGGAGGAGTACCGGGGGTGCCGGGGGCACCGGGCGGGTGGGGGACACCGGGGCCCTGCGGGGCGTTCGGGCCCTGGGGACCGTTCGGGCCCTGCGGACCGCTGGCGCCCTGTGGGGCGTTCGGGCCCTGCGGAGCGTTCGGGCCCTGCGGACCGCTGGCGCCCTGCGGACCGTTCGGGCCCTGCGGGGCGCCCGGCATCTGCGGAGCGCCTGGCATCTGCGGGATGCCCGGCGTCCCCGGAACCCCCGGCGCCCCCGGAACGCCCGGCATCTGAGGGGCCCCACCAGGGGCGTTCCCGGCACCGGGGCCGTTCGGGATGCCAGGTCCCTGTGGTGCGGCAGACGGCTGCGAGGCCCCGGGAGCCGGAGCCGGCGGAACACCGGGCGCCTGCGGCGCGCCGAACGGCGGCTGCGGCGCACCCGGCACGTCCGGTCCGCCGTGCGGCGAAGCCAACTGCGTCGGCATGTACGCACCCGGCCCACCCGGCGTCCCCGGCGCACCCGGCGCATGCGGAACCCCCGCGCCCCCGGCGCCCCGCGGCCCCATCGCCTTGCCCGTCGACGCGCCGGCGATGTCGTTCACACTCGGCGCCCCCGGCGGCACGGGCGGCGGCATCGGCGTACCCCCGTCGTGCCGCACACCGTCCCGCGCGCTCACGACCGGACCCGGCGCCGTCTCCGGCAGCCCGCGGCCCCGCGTCAGGCGAGCCGTCCCCGCCTCGTCGTCGATCGCCCCGGAGGGCGCGTCCTCGTCATCGTCGCTCAGCTGCGACGCGAACACCGTCTGCGGCAGCGGAACGGAGCGGTCGTCCCCACCGTCCGCGTTGGTGTCCGTACCGGCCCAGGGCGTCGCCCCCGGCGGTACGTCCGGTCCCCCGGCGGCCGGCCACGCCGTACCGCTCCCGGAGCCCGCACCCGAGGCCGAAGCGGCACCCACACCCGACGTCGGAGCCGCACCCGACGACGGAGCCGGCCCCGAAGACGCACCGGGCGCCGACGACGACGCCGACGACGAGGCCGGCGAAGGCACCGGCGGCGGCGACGGCGACGGCGACGCACCGCCACCCCCCGCACCCGCCCCCGCGGGGCCCGCGGCACCCGCCGGCCCGGCGGCCCCCTCCGCCCCGGCGGGCCCCCCGGCCCGCCCCTCCCGCATGCCCAGCTTGTCCGCCGCCTCCTGCAACCACTCCGGTGGGGTCAGCAGGAACGACGTCTGGTTGAGGTCCATCCGGGCCGCGGGCACCGGCCCAGCGGCCGCGTCGGACGGACGGCCGTACTCCTCCTCGTAGCGGCGGATCACCTCGCCCACCGGCAGCGAGGGCCACAGCGACGCCTCCCCGCTGTCCCGGGCGATCACCAGCCGCTGCCGGCCGCCGCCGGAGACCGGGCCGTCCGTCCGGTCCTCGGCCCAGACCACGAACCCGAGGCCGAACTCCCGTACCCGCACCTCGCGGTGCTGGTACGCCGGCACGTCACCGTTGACCCATTCCTCGGCGCGCTCCTGCGCCTGCGCGAACGTCACCATCGTTCAGCTCACTCCCCAGACGCGGACGCGGACGCGGACGACGCGGACCCGGACGACGCGGACGCGGCGGCGACCGGCACCGCACGCGCGAACCCGCCGTCCACCATCAGGTTCGCCACGGTCTCCAACTCGGGCGGCGACCCCGCGAGCCGCGCCAGGAACGCGTCGAAGTCCTCGCCGCACGGCAGCAGCAGCCGCTCCGCCCGCTCCGCCGGCGACCACCCCGGATCGGCGTCCCGCGCGTCGTCGTACGCGCAGAACCACACCGACCCGATCCGCTCGCCCTTCACCTTCACGGCCAGCAGACCGCCCTGGACGAACGCGACGCCCAGATAGTCCTTCGTCAGGTGGTCCCGCAGACACTTGTTGACGTAGACCAGGTCGTTGACGGCCGCCTCGTCGCGGACCGTGAAGAACGGCTGGTCCACCAGCAGCCCCAACTCCGCGTCCAGCGCCGTCCCCACCGGCGCACAGCCGCCCGCCGCCTTCAGGAACGACCGGTACGCGCCCGGCAGCCGGTACCCGAGGTCCTCCTCCGCCCCCAGCACCTGCTGCTCCGAGACCGCCACCCCCGACTTCGGCAGCCCGAAGTGCGCGGGGCGCGTCTCCTGCAACGGCCGCGTCCCCCGCTTGGCCTGGTCCACCGCAGCCGTCGCGACCCCGCCGTGGTGCCGCAGCAACGCCTTCACCTCGACCGGGACCAGTTCGAGCCGCCGCGAGCCGACCACGTGGTGCCACGTCCAGCCGTGCGGCGTCGCCACCGCCGGGACCGTGTCCCACAGTTCGTGCCCCGACGCCGACAACGCCGCGTTCGCCGACACGTAGTCCGTCAGCCGCAGTTCGTCCACCCCGAAACCGCCCGGGGGCTCCGCGACCTCCGCCGCCGCCCGCGCGTACGGCGCGAAGTCCGGATAGCCGCCGCCGTCCACCCGTACCCCTCCCGGGTGACGGGCCGCCCGCACCGGATCCGGGAAGTGCACGACCTGCCCGGCGTAGGCCGCGTTCGGCGGCACGGCCCGTCCCCCGGCCTGGCGGCCGGGAGGTACCCCCAGCCCGAGCCGACCTGTCGTCATGGCGGTTGCCCCCTGAGGCGTATGTCCGTTGTCCGTGCGGACGTTGTCTGCGACTGTCTGAATCCGTCACGGTCCGGACCGTCGGCCCTTCGGATCCGTCCGGATCACCGCATCACAAGCGGTGCCGACAGCCTATGCGGTACGACGAGACCGGTCACCGGCGCCGGTGGGCCACCGCTCCGCTTCCGTGACCAGCCGTCACCCGGCGATGACAGACCGCCCATACCCGGGCGTGTCACCACGCCCCAGCTTCCGCAGCGGCCCCGCCGTTTGGCAGTCTGTGACCTCCGGGGGGAGGCTCAGGAGGGGATGACGATCATGAGTGCGACACAGACGGGACACCGGACGGGCAGGTCCGACGACCCCCGTACCGGCGACCCGCGCATCGGCTGGAGCAGCGCCGAGACCTCCCACGCGCCCCTGCTCCTGCACCGCCGGGACGGCATACTCCCGACCGTCGCCGCCGCGCTCTCCGTCCGCGGCACCACCCTCACCGGCACCGCCGCCCGCGGCGACACGCCACCCGCCCTCCACCCGCTGGTGCAGGACTTCCTCGACACCCTCACCAGCGGCCAGCGCGACCGCTTCACGGGCCGCTGCGCCGAGACCATCCTCATCTCGCGGCACCTCACCACCGCCGACGCGGCCCGCAGCAAACGTGCCGCCCGCAGACCCATGACCAACGGCGAGGCCCGCAAGGCCCTCAAACACGCCAAGCTCACCGCCCGCCGCATCCGTGAGGACGGCGACCCCCTGCACGGCACGTTCGCCGCGCCGTGCCGCACCTGCACCGCCCTCAGCGCCCACTTCGGCGTCCGCGTCGTCGACTCCACGTCGACCACCGACTGACCCGACCGCACCACCACGGGACCTGGACACAGCATCCACACCCACGGCCCCCGACGCACCACCGATGCCTCACCGACGCACCACCGACGGAACCGGACGACGAACGAAGGCCGATGCACGCCGACCGCACCTCCACCACCCGCTTCCCCGTACCCGTCGACGCCGCCCTGCGCGAAGCCGGCTGGCAGCCCGGACGCTGGGACATCAGGCAGGCCGAGATCTGGGCCGACGCCCTGCGCGACCACGTCTCGCCGGCGGGCCACCGCCACACCGTCTTCCCCGCCGCCGTCGAGGCCTGGGCGGAATTCGGCGGACTGAGCCTCACCCCCGCCGGACCCGGCCGGCAGATCGCCCCCGCCGCCCTCCACCTCGACCCCCTGCACGGGCTCCACCTCGCCCGCACCCTCGGCGACCTCGGCCGCGCCCTCGACACCGACGTCTGCCCGCTCGGCACCGAGACCGACACCCAGGCGCTCCTCGCCATCGACACCCACGGCCGGGTCTACGCCCTCGACCACACCGGCGACTGGTACCTCGGCCCCGACCTCGACCACGCCCTCGGCGCACTCGTCCTCGGCACCGAGCCCACCCGCCTCAGCACGGTCTGACCGAGCGGACCCTCGGCCTCAGGACGCGGGAATCACCGCCGACACCCGGAAACCCCCCGCGTCCGTAGGCCCCGACACGAAGACCCCGCCGAGCGCCGACACCCGCTCCTTCATCCCCACCAGACCGTTGCCCCCCGACGGCAGCCCCGCCGCCGACGCCGACGCCGGCTCCGGCGGCGGATCGTTCTCCACCTGCATCGCGATCTCCGACACCCGATGCGCCAGCCGTACGTACGTCTTCGCCCCCGATGCGTGCTTGTGGGCGTTGGTCAACGCCTCCTGCACCACCCGGAACGCCGTCTGCTCCACCGCCGCCGCGTACGACCGCGCCTCACCCTGCACCGACAGGTCCACGACCATCCCCGCCGCCGCCGACTGCCCCACCAGCTCGTCCAGCTCCGCCAGCGAGGGCCCCTCCCCGTCGGCCTCGGCCGCCCTGGACGCCGCCGCCGCGGCCGCCGCGCCCACCGCCGCCAGCGGCACCCCGGCCCGCTCCCTCGACACCTCTCCCCCGCTGCGCAGCACCCCGAGCATCTCCCGCAGCTCGGTCAGCGCCTGCCGGCCCATGTCCCCCACCAGCGCGGCGTTCCGAACCGCCTTCTCCGGGTCCTTCCGCGCCACCGCCTGCAACGCCGCCGCGTGCACCACCATCAGACTCACCCGGTGCGCGACGACGTCGTGCATCTCCCGCGCGATCCGCGTCCGCTCCTCGTTGCGCGCCCACTCGGCCCGCTCCTCCGCCCGCTCCGCGAGCAGTTGCAGCTCCCGCTCCAGGTCGTCGGCGCGCTCCCGCAGACTCTCCATCAGCCGGCGCCGGGCGCCGACGTACAGCCCCAGCAGCACGGGCGGCGCGGTCAGGCCCAGCGAGGTCGTGACGGCCGCGAACGGTACGAACCAGTCCCCGATCCCCAGCTCGCCCCGCGCCATGTCCTGCCGCACCCGCACGAACGTCACGATCAACGTCCCCAGCAGCGACATCCCCGCCAGCGAACCGATGATCCGCCGCGGCAGCTCGCACGCCGCCAGCGTGTACAGACCGACGATCCCCATCAGGAAGCCCATCTGCGCCGGCGTGATGGCGATCGCCACCAGCACCACCGCGATCGGCCACTTCCGCCGCACCAGCAGCACGGCACCGGTCAGGAACCCGAACAGCACCCCCGCCGGCACCGGGATCCCGGCGTCCCACGCGAACGGCACGCCCTCCACGGCGCACTCGACCGCGGACACGGCCGCGAGGCTCACGTCGAGCACGGCACCGCGCCGCCGCTCCCACCACCAAGGCCCGCCGCGGGCCGTCACATGGTCTTCCCCCGTCGTGGTCATGCCTCCAGCCTACGGGCGCGGGCCCGCGCATTTCCGGGGAGTTTTGATGGATTCGGGTCCACCACGGAGGGTGACAGTACCGTAGCGATACGACGCGATATCCCTCGAACTGATGAAGCGATCACCGCGCACGCCGGAACCAGACATTCCCCCCGGACCCTGGCTTCATGACCACGCACCCAGCCGGCAAGTACACCGACTTCGAGGGGCTCCGGGAGAGGGCGGTGGCCCTGCGACGCGCAGGCCTCAGCCGACGCCAGATCCGCGACCGCCTGCACATCGACAACAACGACATCCTCAACCGCCTCCTGGAGGGCGAGCCGCCCCCGGAATGGACCAAGCGCCCGAACGCGAGGGACGACCTCCGCGACAGGGCCCGCGAACTCCGGCTCCAGGGCTGGACGTACGACCGGATCCAGGTGGAGCTGGGGTGCAGCAAGGGCTCGATCTCCTTGTGGGTACGGGACCTCCCCAAACCGGAACGCCGGGCGCGGAGCCGAGAGGAAGCCTCGGCGATCGCCAGCAGAGGCTGGGAGGCGAAACTGCGGCTGCGGGAGGAGGAGCGGCAGCGGACGAAGCAGTCGGCCGCCGAAGAGGTGGGGCGCCTGTCCGACCGTGACCTGTTCCTGGTCGGCGTGGGCCTCTACTGGGCCGAGGGAGCCAAGAGCAAGCCGCACGACCGACGCGAGCGCGTCACGTTCGTCAACAGCGACCCGAACATGATCACAGCGTTCCTGGCTTGGCTGAAGTTGCTGGACGTCGCTCCCGAAAGGCTGCGCTTCGCGGTACAGATCCACGAGACAGCGGACGCGGCGGCGGCCGAGCGCTTCTGGGCGGACCACGTCGGCATCGAGACACCCCAGCTCCTGAAGACGACCCTCAAGAAGCACAACCTCCGCACCAACCGGAAGAACACGGGCGCCGGCTACTACGGATGCCTCCGGGTCGATGTGCTCAACGGGGCTGAGCTGTACCGCCGTATCGAGGGCTGGTGGAGCGGAATCGTGGCCCACGCACAACAGCGTCTCCGGTAAGGTCTGAAGCGCGATCCCCCGTGGTGTAACCAGGCAGCACACCAAGTTTTGGTCTTGGCAGGTCAAGGTTCGAATCCTTGCGGGGGAGCCACAGCGCACACGACCCACGTCCGGGCCCTGACCGTCGATCGACAGCACCGTCAGGGCCCGCGCCCATGTCCCCCACAAATCCCCCCGGTATCCTGCGGTTGTCCACCCCCACCTCACAGCCGAAGGGCATCCCGTGAGCGCCAACCGCCCGGCAGCCGTCGTCGTTCTCGCAGCGGGTGAGGGCACCCGTATGAAGTCGGCCACCCCCAAGGTCCTGCACGACCTCTGTGGCCGCTCCCTGGTGGGTCATGTCCTCGCCGCCGCCGGTGAACTGGCCCCCGAGAACCTGGTCGTCGTCGTGGGGCACGCCCGCGAGCAGGTCACCGCGCACCTCGCCGACGTCGCCCCCACCGCGCGCACCGCCGTGCAGGAGCGGCAGAACGGCACCGGGCACGCCGTGCGGATGGGCCTGGAGACGCTGGGCGGCGGGGTCGACGGGACCGTCGTCGTCGTGTGCGGGGACACTCCCCTGCTCACCGCCGGCACGCTCACGGCCCTCGCCGCCGCCCACTCCGCCGACGGCAACGCCGTCACCGTGCTGACCGCCGAGGTACCCGACGCGACGGGTTACGGGCGCATCGTGCGGGACGCGGCCACCGGTGCCGTCACCGCGATCGTCGAGCACAAGGACGCCGACGACGCGCAGCGGGCGATCCGGGAGATCAACTCCGGGGTGTTCGCGTTCGACGGGCAGTTGCTGGCCGACGCGCTGGGGAAGGTGCGTACGGACAACAGTCAGGGTGAGGAGTACCTGACGGACGTCCTCGGGATCCTGCGTGAGGCCGGGCACCGGGTCGGTGCCTGTGTCGCCGGTGACCACCGGGAGATCGCCGGGATCAACAACCGCGTCCAGCTCGCCGAGGCGCGCCGCGTCCTCAACGACCGGTTGCTGACGGAGGCCATGCTGGCCGGGGTGACGATCGTCGACCCGGCCTCGACGTGGGTCGACGCGACCGTCACCTTCGAGCGGGACGTCCTCGTGCATCCCGGGACCCAGCTGCACGGGACGACGCACCTCTCGGAGGGGGCCGAGGTCGGGCCGAACTCGCGGCTGACCGACACCCGGGTCGGGGCCGGCGCCCGCGTCGACAACACGGTCAGCAGCGGTGCCGAGATCGGCGACGGGGCGACCGTGGGTCCGTTCGCCTACCTCCGGCCCGGTACGCGGCTCGGCGCGAAGGGCAAGATCGGTACCTACGTCGAGACGAAGAACGCCTCGATCGGCGAGGGCACGAAGGTGCCGCACCTGTCGTACGTCGGTGACGCCACGATCGGAGAGCACACGAACATCGGCGCGGCGAGCGTGTTCGTCAACTACGACGGGCAGGACAAACATCACACGACGGTCGGCTCACACTGCCGTACGGGTTCGGACAACATGTTTGTGGCTCCTGTCACGGTCGGGGACGGTGCCTACACGGCCGCCGGTTCGGTGATCACCAAGGATGTGCCGCCCGGTTCGCTGGCCGTGGCCCGGGGCCAGCAGCGGAATATCGAGGGCTGGGTGGCGCGTAAGCGTCCCGGGAGCGCGGCCGCGCGGGCGGCCGAGGAGGCGTCGCGGGAGCAGGGCGCCGGAGACTGACCGGAAACGGGTGCGTCGAAGACGTCGTACCGTGATAAGTGCACATCCGCACCCTTACCAGCTGGGACATCCGCTCCGCTCCGGCTGAGACACCTCTGAGGAGACAGTGCTGTGACCGGGATCAAGACGACCGGCGAGAAGAAGATGATGTTCTTCTCCGGCCGCGCACACCCCGAACTTGCCGAGGAGATCGCCCACCAGCTGGGTATCGGGGTCGTCCCGACGAAGGCATTCGACTTCGCCAACGGTGAGATCTATGTGCGGTATCAGGAGTCGGCGCGTGGTGCGGACTGTTTCCTGATCCAGAGCCACACGGCTCCGATCAACAAGTGGGTCATGGAGCAGTTGATCATGATCGACGCGCTGAAGCGCGCGTCGGCCCGCTCCATCACCGTCATCGTGCCCTTCTACGGTTACGCGCGGCAGGACAAGAAGCACCGGGGCCGTGAACCGATCTCGGCGCGTCTGATCGCGGACCTGATGAAGACGGCCGGCGCGGACCGCATCCTGGCGGTTGATCTGCACACCGATCAGATCCAGGGCTTCTTCGACGGTCCGGTGGACCACCTGTTCGCGCTGCCGCTCCTCGCGGACTACGTGGGCGCGAAGGTGGACCGGGACAAGCTGACGGTGGTGTCCCCGGACGCGGGCCGGGTGCGGGTCGCGGACCGCTGGTGCGACCGGCTGGGCGCGCCGCTGGCGATCGTGCACAAGCGTCGTGACAAGGACATCGCGAACCAGGTCACGGTGCACGAGGTCGTGGGTGATGTGGAGGGCCGTATCTGCGTCCTGGTCGACGACATGATCGACACGGGTGGCACGATCTGTGCGGCGGCGGACGCGCTGTTCGCGCACGGTGCGGAGGACGTCATCGTGACGGCGACGCACGGTGTGCTGTCGGGTCCGGCGGCGGACCGGCTGAAGAACTCGAAGGTGAGTGAGTTCGTGCTGACGAACACGCTGCCGACGCCGGGTGAGCTGGAGCTGGACAAGATCACGGTGCTGTCGATCGCGCCGACGATCGCGCGCGCGGTGCGTGAGGTGTTCGAGGACGGTTCGGTGACGAGCCTCTTCGACGAGCAGTAGAGGCACAGCTGTAGATCGTTTTGGGTGCGGCCTCCCTCGCCGAGTAGACTGCTGAAGTTGCTCGGCGAGGGAGGCCGTACTCGTGTGTTCACGGGTCGGCTGTCCGTTATCGACGCGCTCTTCGTAGCAGGCCGTTCGTGGCCGGGTGACCACGTCCGTATCTAGCTTTCTACGAGGAGTGATCATGTCCGAGGTGAAGATCGCCGCCGAGACGCGTTCCGAGTTCGGCAAGGGTGCCGCGCGTCGTATCCGTCGTGAGAACAAGGTCCCGGGTGTCCTGTACGGGCACGGTTCGGACCCGCTGCACCTCACGCTTCCGGGTCACGAGCTGCTGATGGCGCTGCGTACGCCGAACGTGCTGATCGCGCTGGACATCGACGGCAAGACCAATGAGCTGGCGATTCCGAAGTCCGTGCAGCGTGACCCGCTGAAGGGCTTCCTGGAACACGTCGACCTGCAGCTGGTGCAGCGGGGCGAGACGGTCAGCGTCGAGATCTTCGTGCACACCGAGGGTGAGCTGGCGCCGGGCGGCAACCTGCTGGAGCACGTGCTGAACGCGCTGCCGGTCGAGGCCGAGGCCACGCACATCCCGGAGTCGGTCACCGTCTCCGTGGAGGGCCTGGAGGCCGGTGCCTCCGTCCTGGCCAAGGACATCACGCTGCCGTCGGGCACGAAGCTGGCGGTCGACGGGGACACCGTCGTGCTGCAGGTCCTGGCCGCGCAGGCCGAGGAGGCTTCGGCCGAGGGTGAGGGCGACGAGGCCGCCGAGGCCTGATCCTCGCGGTTCGTTTTCGTTTCGTCAGCCGCCGCTCCCGTCCGGGGGCGGCGGCTGGCGCGTATCGAGGAGACGTGGACGTGACGACCGTGACGACGGGTTCCGACGGGCCCTGGCTGATCGCCGGTCTCGGCAATCCGGGGCCGGACTACGCCGGTAACCGGCACAACATCGGTTCCATGGTGGCCGATCTGCTGGCGGAGCGGATGGGCGGGCGCTTCAAGCGGCACGGCAAGGCTCAGGCGCAGGTCGTGGAGGGGCGGTTCGGGCCGCCGGGGCCCGCCGGGCGGCGGGTGGTGCTGGCCAAGCCGATGTCGTACATGAATCTGTCGGGTGGTCCGGTGACCGGGCTGCGGGACTTCTACAAGGTGCCGACGGCGCGGGTGGTGGCGGTCCACGACGAGCTGGACATCGACTACGGGACGCTGCGGCTGAAGCTGGGCGGCGGGGACAACGGCCACAACGGGCTGAAGTCGATGACGAAGGCGATGGGTCCCGAGTACCACCGGGTGCGGTGCGGGATCGGCCGGCCGCCGGGGCGGATGCAGGTCGCGGACTTCGTGCTGAAGGACTTCTCGTCGTCCGAGCGCAAGGAGCTGGACTGGTTCGTGGACCGGGCGGCGGACGCGGTGGAGGCGCTGGTGCTGGAGGGTCTGGAGCGGGCGCAGAGCACGTACAACTCCTGACTTGTCCCTCATGTGAGTTGACCGGGTGCGCAGGTATGGCCAATGATCCCGGCCATGTCTTCTGCGGTGGTGTCTTTCGGCCGGGTCGCGGCGATGGGCACGGTCACCGTGCTGATCCTGATCGCCGGGGTGTGGGCGTCGTGGGGTACGGCGCAGCACGTGATGCTGACGAAGGGCCGGGAGCGCGGCACGGTCGAGGTGACGCGGTGCGCGGACGGGGTGTGCAGCGGTCCGTACGCGCCGGTGTCGGCGGGGTCCGAGGCGCGTGACCGGGTGGAGCTGCTGGACTCGGTCGCCGTGGCGAAGGGCGAGACGTACGCGGTGGTGCTGAAGCCCGGGGACGGCGAGGCGGTGCGGTCCGGTCCCGGCGGGGTGCTGTACGCGTGGGTGCCGCTGGGCGGTGCGCTGCTGCTGGCGTCGGTGGTGGTGGCCGGGGGGCTGCGGCGGACGCGGGCGGCGTGGGTGCTGGCGGGGGCCGGGGTGGCGCTGCTGACGGCGGCGTTCGTGACGGTGTGAGACGTACGCGTACGACGATGCCCCCGTGCCGGGTCGCCGGCACGGGGGCGTTCGCGTTCGTGGGTCAGCCGGTGTTGCGCAGGCCCGCGGCGACACCGTTGACGGTGAGCAGCAGGGCGCGGGCGAGCAGCGGGTCGGGCTCGGTGCCGTTCGTGGCGGCGTCGCGCTGGCGCTTGAGCAGGGCGACCTGGAGGTAGGAGATCGGGTCGAGGTAGGCGTCGCGGATGGCGAAGGTCTGCTTGAGGACGGGCTGGGCGTCCAGCAGCTCCCCCTCGCCGGTGATCTTGAGGATTTCGGCGACGGTGAGGTCGTGTTCGGCGCGGATGGCGTCGAAGACGTGCTTCAGCTCGTCGGGGACGAGGGTGTCGACGTAGTGCTGGGCGATGCGCAGGTCGGTCTTGGCGAGGGTCATCTCGACGTTGGAGATGAAGTTCCGGAAGAAGTGCCACTGCTGGTGCATCTCGTCCAGGACGGTGTCGAGGCCGGCCTCGCGCAGCGCCTTGAGCCCGGAGCCGACGCCGAACCAGCCGGGGACGATCTGCCGGGACTGGGTCCAGCCGAAGACCCAGGGGATGGCGCGGAGTCCGTCGAGCGAGACGCCCGAGCCGGGGCGGCGGGAGGGCCGCGAGCCCAGGTGCAGGTCGGCGAGCTGGTCGACCGGGGTGGAGGCGAGGAAGTAGGTCGGCAGGTCGGGGTCCTCGACCAGCTTGCGGTACGCGGTGTGGGCGGCGTCGGAGACGACGTCCATGGCGGCGTCCCAGCGGGCGAGGGCCTCGTCGGACTGGCGGGGCGCGGTGTGCAGGGCGGACGCCTGGAGGGTGGCCGCGACGGTCAGCTCCAGGTTCTCCCGGGCGAGCGACGGCACGAGGTACTTGTCGGAGATGACCTCGCCCTGCTCGGTGACCTTGATCTCGCCCTCCAGGGTGCCCCAGGGCTGGGCGAGGATCGCGTCGTGGGAGGGGCCGCCGCCGCGGCCGACGGTGCCGCCGCGGCCGTGGAAGAGGCGGAGGCGGACGCCGTAGCGGTGGGCGACGTCGCGCAGGCGGCGCTGGGCGCGGTGGATCTCCCACTGGGAGGTGGTGATGCCGCCGAACTTGGAGGAGTCGGAGTAGCCGAGCATGACCTCCTGGACGTCGCCGCGCAGGGCGACGAGCCGCCGGTAGGAGGGGTCGGAGAGCAGGTCTTCGAGGATCGTGTCCGCGGCCTTCAGCTCGTCCGTGGTCTCCAGGAGCGGCACGATGCCGATCTTGGCCCAGCCGGCGTGGAGGTCGAGGAGGCCGGCCTCGCGGGCGAGGACGGCGGCGGCGAAGACGTCGTCGGCGCCCTGGCACATCGAGATGATGTAGGACTCGATGACCTCGGGGCCGAAGATCTCCAGGGCGCGGCGGACGGTCTGGAAGACGCCGAGGGTCTTCTCGCCGGCGGCGTCGACGGGCGCGGGCGTCGGGGCCAGCGGCCGGCGGCTGCGCAGTTCCTTGGCGAGGAGCTTGGTGCGGTACTCGCGGGGCATGTCGGCGTAGCGCCAGGACTCCTCGCCGAGCCGGTCGAAGAGCTGGCCGAGGGCGTGGTGGTGGGCGTCGGCGTGTTCGCGGACGTCCATGGTGGCGAGCTGGAGGCCGAAGGCGGCCAGGGTGCGGATGACGCGGGCGAGCCGGCCGTCGGCGAAGAGGCCGCCGCGGTGGGCGCGCAGGGAGGTCTGCAGCAGGCGGAGGTCGTCGAGGAGTTCGGCGGTGCCGAGGTAGTCGTGGCCGTCCTGGTGCGGGGTGTTCCTGGCCAGCCGGGTCTTGGTGTTCTCCAGCTTCTGCCGGATGGCGGTGGCCTTGAGCCGGTAGGGCTCCTCGGCGTTGAGCCGCTTGTAGCGGGGGCTGATCTCGGGGAGCCGGTCGAGGTCGGCCGTCAGGGAGTCCAGCAGTTCCTGGGTGGCGCCGGTGTAGCGGATGGAGTTGGAGAGGAAGCCGCGCAGCTCGTCGATCATCTCCAGGGCGTCGTTGATGCCGTGTTCGTGCTGGAGGATGAGGACGTCCCAGGTCACCTGGGGGGTGACGTTGGGGTTGCCGTCGCGGTCGCCGCCGATCCAGGTGCCGAAGGTGAGGGGGCGGGTGTCGTCGGGGAGCTTGACGCCGACCCGCTCCAGCTCGGCGGTGAGGTCCTCCAGGACGTCGCCGACGGCGCCCATGTGGAGTTCGTCGAGGTAGTAGATGGCGTTGCGGGCCTCGTCGGCGGGTTCGGGGCGGACGACGCGGAGTTCGTCGGTCTGCCACACGAGGTCGATGTTCTCGGCGAGGCGGGTGTCGATGCGGCGCCGGTCGGCCTCGATGACGGGGGTGTCGAGGAGGGCGGCGATGCGGCGGAGCTTGTTGAGGACGGAGCGGCGGGCGGCTTCGGTGGGGTGCGCGGTGAAGACGGGGCGCACGTTGAGGTTGCGGACCGTCTGCTCGACGTGCTCGGGGTCGGCGTCCTTGAGGCGGTCGGCGGTGCGGGCGATCAGGCCGCCCTCGTCGTTGCGGCGGGCGCGCAGCTCGCGGCCGCGGTGCACCTGTTCGGTGACGTTGGCGAGGTGGAAGTAGGTGGAGAAGGCGCGGACCAGCTTGGCGGCGGTCTGCAGTTCGGTGCCGCGCAGCAGTTCCGCGGCGGCCTCGCCATCCTCGCGCGTGAGGCGGCGTACCTTTTCGACTAGCTCCAGCAGCTCGGGCCCCTCCTGCCGCACGAGCGTCTCTCCGAGGAGGTCGCCGAGGCGGCGGATGTCGGCCCGTAGCTCGCTGCTGGTCTTCGCCGTGGGCACAGTCTGGTCGTCGGCACTGCTCACAGGTGCGGCTCCTTGCAGTGTTGAAGCTCGTCTGGGAGGGGACCCGGACGGCGTCTCGCGCGGCGGGTGCCGCTTACGGGGCCGGACGTCCGGGAAAGAGTCAGAGCGGACCGCGCTGTCCGACCGACTCCCAGGATAGGTGTCCACCGGGACGCGCAGGCTCACGGGCTCTTGCTGCGTGGCTACGCGCTGCCATACTTACGTTGCCGTAGGTTACGGAACCGTAGGAACGACCGCGCGGTATCCGCGGCCCGGCACCCCTCTTCCTACCCTCGACCCCACAGGGGACGCGCATGACCACGAGTTCCGATGTGATTCCCGAAACCCCGAAGGTCCCGGAGGACGCGTCCGCGCCCTCGGCGACGCTGGGCGGCGAGCAGAAGCGTTCGATCGAGCAGATCACCCTGCTGGCGTTCATCGCGGTCCCGTTCCTGGCGCTGGTGGCGGCGGTGCCGCTGGTGTGGGGGTGGGGCGTGAGCTGGCTGGATCTGGGCCTGCTCGTCTTCTTCTACTTCCTCGGGTGCCACGGCATCACCATCGGGTTCCACCGTCACTTCACCCACGGGTCCTTCAAGGCGAAGCGGCCGCTCAAGATCGCGCTGGCGATCGCGGGTTCGATGGCGGTCGAGGGACCGCTGGTGCGCTGGGTCGCCGATCACCGCAAACACCACAAGTTCTCCGACGCGGAGGGCGACCCGCATTCGCCGTGGCGGTACGGGGAGACGGTTCCGGCCCTGATGAGGGGCTTGTGGTGGGCGCACATCGGATGGATGTTCGACGAGGAGCAGACCTCGCAGGAGAAGTACGCACCGGATCTGATCAAGGACCCGGCGCTGCGTGCGGTCTCGCGCCAGTTCGTGCTGTGGACGGCGACCTCGCTGGCGCTGCCGGCGCTGATCGGCGGTCTGGTGACGATGTCCTGGTGGGGCGCGTTCACCGCGTTCTTCTGGGGGTCACTCGTACGGGTGGCGTTGCTGCACCACGTCACGTGGTCGATCAACTCGATCTGTCACGCGGTCGGCAAGCGGCCGTTCAAGTCCCGGGACCGTTCGGGCAACGTGTGGTGGCTGGCGGTGCTGTCCTGCGGCGAGTCCTGGCACAACCTGCACCACGCCGACCCGACGTCGGCGCGGCACGGTGTGGAGCGCGGCCAGATCGATTCCTCGGCGCGTTTCATCCGGATCTTCGAGCGATTCGGCTGGGCCTATGACGTGCGGTGGCCGTCACGCTCACGTATCGATTCCCGCCGTGCCACGGACGAGAAAGGCTCCCGCCGCCGGAAGGAGACGGTCGAGGCGGCATGATTGACGCCGTGGCGACCGACTCCAGCAGCACCCCAGGCAACGAGAAACCGCGCCGCGCGCGCCGCACCCGGATGACCGGTGCCGAGCGCCGCCAACAGCTGCTGGAGATCGGTCGCACCCTCTTCGCGGCGAAGGGTTTCGAGGGGACGTCGGTGGAGGAGATCGCGGCCAAGGCAGGCGTCTCGAAACCGGTGGTGTACGAGCACTTCGGCGGTAAAGAGGGGCTCTACGCGGTGGTCGTGGACCGTGAGATGCGGCGGCTCCTCGACATGGTGACGTCGTCCCTGACGGCGGGGCATCCCCGGGAGCTGTGCGAGCAGGCGGCCTTCGCGCTCCTCGACTACATCGAGGAGTACACGGACGGTTTCCGCATCCTGGTGCGGGACTCGCCCATCCCGCAGTCGACGGGGTCCTTCGCGTCGCTGATCTCGGACATCGCGACGCAGGTGGAGGACATCCTGGGCCGCGAGTTCAAGAACCGGGGGTTCGACTCCAAGCTGGCGCCGCTGTACGCGCAGGCGCTGGTGGGGATGGTCGCGCTGACCGGGCAGTGGTGGCTGGACGTGCGGCGGCCGAAGAAGGCGGAGGTCGCCGCGCATCTGGTGAATCTCGCGTGGCACGGTCTTGACGGGCTTGAGCAGAAGCCCCGGCTCATAGGGCATCGGAAGAGTTGATCTTTTAAAGGGGGGGCATGCGTCCGCTGCTCGGTGTCACCGTCGTCTCGCTCGAACAGGCGATAGCCGGGCCCTACGCCAGCCGTCAGCTCGCCGATCTCGGGGCGCGGGTCATCAAGGTGGAGCGGCCCGGGGCGGGGGACTTCGCCCGGTCCTACGACAGCCGGGTGCGGGGCCTGAGTTCACACTTCGTGTGGGCCAACCGCAACAAGGAGTCCCTGACCCTGGACATCAAGGACCCGCGCGGCAGGGACGTGCTGCTGCGGCTGATCGCGGGCGCGGACGTCTTCCTCCAGAACCTCGCACCGGGTGCCGCCGCGCGGGCCGGGCTCGGCGCCGAGGAGCTGCGGGCACGCCACCCGAGGCTGATCGTGTGCGACATCTCCGGGTACGGCGCGCCGGGCCCGTACGAGGGCCGCAAGGCGTACGACCTGCTGGTGCAGTCGGAGGCGGGGCTGCTGTCCGTGACCGGCACGCCGGAGGCCGTGGCCAAGGCGGGGATCGCGGTGTCGGACATCGCCGCCGGGATGTACGCCTACAGCTCGGTCCTCGGCGCGCTGCTGGAGCGCGGCCGGACCGGTGCGGGCACGCACCTGGACGTGTCGATGCTGGAGGCGACGGTGGAGTGGATGGGGTTCCCGCTGTACTACGCGCACGACGGTGCCGGGCCGCCGCCGCGGGCCGGGGCGGCGCACGCGACGATCTTTCCCTACGGTCCGTTCGCGGCGGGCGACGGCAAGGTGGTGCTGATGGCGGTCCAGAACGAGCGGGAGTGGCGGGCGTTCTGCGCGACGTTCCTCGGCCGTCCGGAGCTGGCCTGGCACCCGCGGTTCGCGACCAACGCGGACCGCGACGCCCACCGGGAGGAGCTGGGCGGGCTGATCGCGGCGCGGTTCGCGGAGCTGACCGGTGACGCGGCGGTGGAGCTGCTCAGCGCGGTGCCGGTCGCGGGCGCGCGGGTGAACACCCTGGCCGAGGTGTGGGAGCATCCGCAGCTCGCGGCGCGCGGGCGCTGGCACGAGGTGGCCACCCCGGCCGGTCCGGTACGTGCGCCGGCGCCGCCCGGTCCGACCGGCGGGGCGCCGCGGATGGACCCGGTGCCCGCGCTGGGCGAGCACACCCGGGCGATCCTCGGTGAGCTGGGGCTGTCCGGGGACGAGGTCGAGACGCTGATCGCGGACGGGGTCGCCTGACCGCGTCCGCCGTGGGGTCCGGCCGCCTGAGCGCGTCCGCCGTGGAGTCCGGTCCTCTCAGTCGGACGCCGTGGGGTCCGGTCGTCTAAGTCGGACGCGGTGGGCTGGAGGAACTCGCCTCTCAGTCGGACGCCGTGAGCTGGAGGAACTCCAGGCGGTTGCCGACGGGGTCCTCCGTGTGGAAGCGGCGGTGGCCGGGCCGGCCGGTGTCCCAGATGACGGGTGCGCCGCAGGCGGTCAGGCGGGCGGCGCAGGTCTGGACGTCCGTCACGCGGAGCCCGGGGTGGGCCTTGCGGGCAGGGCGGAACCCCGCCTCGACGCCGAGGTGGAGTTCGACGGTCCCGGACCGGAACCAGCAGCCGCCGCGCGCGGCGAGGGCGGGCGGTCTGTGGATCTCGGTCATGCCGAGGACGCCGGCGTAGAAGGCGCGCAGCCGTTCCTCGGCGCCGGGCGGTGCGGCGAGCTGGACGTGGTCGAGGGCGATGATCACGCCGGTCCGTCCTTCCGGGCGACCGCGAAGACCCGGCGGAACGGGAACGGGGTGCCGTGCGGGCCCCGCGGGTACGCGGCGCGCAGCACGGTGCGGTACTCCTCGACGAACGCGTCCCGGGCCTCCGGGTCGTCGTCGAGGGCGGCGAGCACGGGCCGCAGTCCGGTGCCGCGCACCCAGTCCAGGACCGGGTCGGCGCCGGTCAGCAGATGGACGTAGGTCGTCTCCCAGACGTCGGCGGCGCAGCCGAGGCCGGCGAGGCGGGCGAGGTAGTCGCCGGGGGTGTGGACGGCCTCGGCGTGGCGCAGGGTGCCGGCGAGGCGGCCGCGCCAGCGGGGGGAGGCGGCCAGTTCGCGCATGAGGCGGTGGCTGGGGGCGTCGAAGTTGCCGGGGACCTGGAAGGCGAGGGTGCCGCCGGGGGCGAGGGCGTCGGTCCAGCGGGCGAAGAGGCCGGTGTGGCCGGGCACCCACTGGAGGGTGGCGTTGCTGATGATCAGGTCGTGCGGGGCGTCGGGTTCCCAGGTGCGGACGTCGGCGGGGGCGAAGTCGAGCCGGCCGCCGGCCGGGGTGGGTCCGGCGTGGTCGAGGGCTCGCTGAAGCATCTCGGGCGAGCTGTCGTAGCCGGTGACGTGGGCCGTGGGCCAGCGGGCGGTGAGCAGCGCGGTGACGTTGCCGGGGCCGCAGCCGAGGTCGGCGACGCGCGGCGGGTCGCCGGGGAGGCCGGGGACGCGGGCGAGGAGGTCGGCGAAGGGGCGGGCGCGGTGGCCGGCGTGGCGCAGGTACTGGGCGGGGTCCCAGGCGGGGGCGGTCGCGGGCATCGGTCCTCCGGTGGGAAGGTGACGCGTGGACGGGTACCCAGCCTCACCCCCATTCTTCTTGACGTCAAGATAGTTGACATCGAGATGATGAACATCAAGAGACTTCACGTCGACACAACCCTTACACTGATCGTCATGGAGGACGAGGTCGATCGACTGGTCGCAGCGTGGCGCCGGGAGCGCCCGGACCTCGACGTGGAACCGCTGGAGGTACTCAGCCGGGTGAGCAGGCTGGCCCGGCACCTGGACCGCGCGCGCCGGCTCGCCTTCTCCGAGCACCAGCTGGAGCCCTGGGAGTTCGACGTGCTCACCGCGCTGCGCCGCGCGGGCACCCCGTACCAGCTCTCCCCCGGTCAGCTGCTCACCCAGACCCTGGTCACGTCCGGCACGATGACCAACCGCATCGACCGCCTGGCCAAGAAGGGCCTGGTGGAGCGGTTGCCCGACCCCAGCGACCGGCGCGGCGTGCTGGTCCGGCTCACGGACGAGGGCCGGGACCGCGCCGACCAGGCCCTGGCCGGACTGCTGGACCAGGAGCGGGCCATCCTCGCGGAGCTGTCCCGGGCGCAGCGCGGTGAACTGGCGGGACTGCTGCGCCAGCTCACCGCCCCGTTCGACAACATCCCCGGCTGAACGGCCGGCGCTCTAGGCGCTGTTCGTCTCCTCCGTCCCCATCCGTCCGCCCGGCCCGAGATCGACCGGGCCGACCCCCGCCCGGCGGGCGAGGGCGACGGCGGCGAGGGTGGAGTGCACGCCGAGCTTGCCCAGGACGTTCTGCATGTGGGTGCGGACGGTGTGCGGGGAGAGGAACAGCCGCTCGGCGACGGCCTTGCGGCCCAGCCCGGCAACCATGCACCGCAGCACCTCCCGCTCGCGCGGCGTCAGCGACTCCACGAGGCGCTCGCTCTCGGTGCGGTGCTTGCGGGCCGCGGTCAGCTCCCGCAGCACCCCGGTGAGCAGGGCGGGCGGCAGGTGCGTCTCGTCGCGCAGCACACCCCGTATGACGGTGAGCAGCCGCGACAGCGAGCAGTCCTTCGCCACCCAGCCGGACGCCCCGGCCTGGAGGGCGAGCGCCGCGCGCTGCGGGTCGTCCTTCTCGGCGAGGACGACGGTCCGTACGCCGGGCTGCGCCGACCGTACGCCCGTGACCAGTGAGATCCCGTCGACGAGCCGCTCCTCGTTGCCGTCGCGTACGGACACGGCGGGCCGCGCCCCGGGCATGGAGCTGCCGAGGTCGGCGTCGACGAGGAGCACGTCGAACCGCCGCCCCTCGGACGCCGCCCGTTCCAGGCAGCGCAGCGCGGCCGGGCCGCTGCCCGCCGCGGAGACGTCGACGTCGGGCTCGGCCGCCAGAGCCGCGGCGAGCGACTCGGCGAAGATGCGGTGGTCGTCGACGACCAGGACTCGGATGCGAACCACGTGACCCCCTTCCCCGCGCTCCTTGAGGAGCAGGGGATACAAATGTCAAAGGACGACATCAGCGCGGGTACGACGCCCGAAAGCCGTATCCGCCTGTGCCTGATGACGCTGCGTCCGACGCCATGGCCCGGAACCGGCCGTCACCGCCGCGCGACCGCCGCCGCGCAGAGATGACTGCCCCGCCCCGGGCGTCGTACCCGACTGTCTCGCCCCCTGATCGGCACCGGCCCCCACCGGTGCTGTTCATCAGGGTACGGGCGAGGGCCGGGAGCGGAAGGTTATTTGCAGAACTGGCGGTCCGGCACGTTTATGGTGTGCCGCATGTTCCGTCTTGAGACAGAAGTCGACAAGGCCCGGCGCGGCATCCTGCACAGTCGTCTGCGGGAGACGAACACGGCGGCCTCGCCCGTTCTGCGCTCACTGCGCGGAACCGCTCACGATCGCGAAGACCCGCTGCACGTCTGGGTCATGGACGAGCGCGGCGAGCTGGCCGGCGGCCTCGTCGGGCACACCTGGGCGGCGTGGCTGCACGTCACGTACCTGTGGGTGGACGGCCGCCACCGGGGCCGGGGTCTCGGCTCGCGCCTGCTGACCGAGGCGGAGGACATCGCGGCCCGCGCCCGGGGCTGCCGGGCGGGCCGGGTGGAGACGTGGGACTTCCAGGCGCCGGGGTTCTACCGGCGCCACGGGTACGAGGTGGTGTGCGTGATCCCCGACTATCCGCCGGGGATCACGGAGTACACCTTGATCAAACAATTGTCCTGAAGACGACCGCCCCGTCAGCGCAGCCGCCGCGCCCCCGCCGAGGGAACCGCCTCGAAGGTGCGCGGGGCGGTGAACCCGGCCGCGGCGAACGCGGCCTCCACCGCCTTGGTCACCGGCTCCACGTCCTCGGCCTCGACCAGGACGATCGCCGAGCCGCCGAAGCCGCCGCCGGTCATCCGGGCGCCGAGCGCGTCGTTGTCCGAGGCGGTCTCGACGACGAGGTCCAGCTCGGGGCAGGAGACCTTGAAGTCGTCGCGGAGCGAGGCGTGCCCCGCGTAGAGCACCGGCCCGATCGCCCGGGGGTCGCCCTCCTCCAGCAGCGTCACGACCCGCTCGACCCGTTCGTCCTCGGTGACGACGTGCCGGACCAGGCGCCGGATCTCCTCGTCGTCGATCCGCGCCAGGGACGCGTCGAGATCCTCGTAGGCGATGTCCCGCAGGGCGTCCACGCCGAGCAGGGCGGCGCCCCGCTCGCAGCCGGCGCGGCGCTTGCCGTACTCGCCCTCGCTGTGCGAGTGCTTGACCTGGGTGTCGACGACGAGGAGCCGCAGCCCCTCGGCCGCCAGGTCGAAGGGGATCTGCCGCTGGGCGAGGTCCCGGGTGTCGAGGAAGAGGGCGTGCCCCTCCTCGCAGCAGGCCGACGCGGTCTGGTCCATGATGCCGACGGGGGCACCCACGTAGACGTTCTCCGCGCGCTGGCACAGGCGCGCCAGCTGCCAGCCGCGCAGCCCGAGCCCGAACAGGTCGTTCAGGGCGAGGGCGACGACGACCTCCAGGGCCGCCGACGAGGACAGGCCGGCGCCCGCCGGGACCGTCGACGCCAGGTGGATGTCGGCGCCGGTGATCTCGTGCCCGGCCTCGCGCAGCGCCCACACGACACCCGACGGGTACGCCGTCCAGCCGCGGTCGCTCTCGGGCGTCAGGTCGGCCACCCGCAGCTCCGTGACGCCGGCGTCGACGTCGTCGGAGTGCAGCCGCAGCAGCCCGTCGGTGCGGGGCGACACGGCGGCGACCGCCTTGTGCGGCAGCGCGAACGGCATGACGAAGCCGTCGTTGTAGTCGGTGTGCTCGCCGATCAGGTTGACCCGGCCGGGCGCCGCCCACACTCCCTCCGGCTCGCTCCCGTACAGCTGTGTGAAGCGCTCCGCGACCGCGGACGTGTCGGTGCTCATCCCTGACCCTGCCCTTTCCCGTTCATGCTCAGTTGGCGCGCTGCTGCGCGAACTCCCAGGCGTCCGCGACGATTCCGGCGAGGTCGGCCCGGGAGGGGTTCCAGCCCAGCTTCTCGCGCGCCGCGTCGGCGGAGGCGACCAGCACCGCCGGGTCGCCGCCCCGCCGCGGGGCCACGACCTCGGGGATCGGATGCCCGGTGACCTGGCGCACCGTCTCGATGACCTGCCGCACCGAGAACCCGTTGCCGTTGCCGAGGTTGCAGATCAGGTGCTCGCCGGGGGTGGCGGCACCGACGGCCAGCAGATGCGCCTCGGCGAGGTCGGCGACGTGGATGTAGTCGCGTACGCAGGTGCCGTCCTCGGTCGGGTAGTCGTCACCGAAGACGGAGATGGCGTCCCGCCGCCCCTGGGCGACCTGGAGCACCAGCGGGATCAGATGCGACTCGGGATCGTGCCGCTCCCCGTACGCGCCGTACGCCCCCGCCACGTTGAAGTACCGCAGCGAGACGGCCCCCAGCCCGTGGGCGGCGGCCTCTCCGCTGATCATGTGGTCGACGGCGAGCTTGGAGGCGCCGTAGGGGTTGGTGGGGGCGGTCGGCGCCGACTCGACGATCGGCACCTGGGTGGGCTCCCCGTAGGTGGCGGCGGTCGACGAGAAGACGAGCTTCCGCACCCCCGCCTCCCGCATGGCGCCGAGGAGCGCCATGGTGCCCCCGACGTTGTTCTCCCAGTACTTCTCGGGCTTCACCACGGACTCGCCGACCTGCGAGAAGGCGGCGAAGTGCAGCACACCGTCGAAAGAGGAGTCCAGCCACTTCCCGGCGTCGCGGATGTCGCCCTCCACGAACGAGGCCCCGGCGGGCACGCCCTCCCTGAAGCCCGTGGAAAGGTTGTCGAGGACGACGACCTGGTGCCCGGCCTCGATCAGATGCTGTGCGACGACGGAGCCGACATATCCCGCCCCACCCGTGACCAGGTACTTCCCACTCATGAACTGGCTACCTCTCGGAGTCGCTCGGCCGCGCGCTCCGGCGGCACGTCGTTGATGAAGACGTTCATGCCGGACTCGGAGCCCGCGAGGAACTTCAGCTTGCCGGACGTACGGCGAATGGTGAAAAGCTCCAGGTGCAGCGCGAAGTCGTCGCGGCTGACGCCCTCGAACTCCTCCAGCTGCCCGAACGGCGCCTGGTGCCAGGCGGCGATGTAGGGCGTAGGAGGCTCACCCTCCCCGAAAATCCGGTCGAACCGCCGCAACAATTCCAGATACACCTTGGGAAACTCTGTGCGCGCGCCCTCGTCGAGCCCCAGCAGATCAGGCACCCGCCGCTTCGGATACAGGTGCACCTCGTAGGGCCAGTGGGCGGCGTAGGGCACAAAAGCAACCCAATGCTCCCCCTCAAGGACGACCCGCTCGCCGGTCAGCTCCTTCTCCACCACCGCGTCGAAGAGGTTCTCCCCGCCGGTGGCCTCCTTGTGGGCCGCGAGGGAGCGGAGCATCAGGGCGGTGCGGGGGGTGGTGAAGGGGTAGGCGTAGATCTGCCCGTGCGGGTGACCCAGCGTCACGCCGATCTCGGCGCCGCGGTTCTCGAAGCAGAAGACCTGTTCCACGGAAGGCAGATGAGACAGCTCCGACGTCCGGTCCGTCCACGCCTCCAGGACCAGCCGCGCCTGCTCCTCGCTCAGGTCGGCGAAGGCGGCGTTGTGGTCGGAGGTGAAGCAGACGACCTCGCACCGCCCGGAGTCACCGGCCAACGAGGGGAAACGGTTCTCGAAGACGACCACGTCGTACGACGAGTCCGGGATCTCGCTCAGCCGCTCGCCCTGCGTCGGGCACAGGGGGCACTGGTCGGCGGGCGGGTGGTAGGTACGCCCCTGCCGGTGCGAGGCGACGGCGACGGAGTCCCCGAGCAGCGGGTCCCGGCGGATCTCGCTCGACGTCACGGTCCGCTCCAGCGGACGCCGGTCCACCGCGTCGCGCACGACGTCGTCGCGCAGGTCGTAGTAGATCAGCTCGCGACCGTCGGCCAGCCGGGTCGAGGTCTTCTTCACTGCAGGACTCCCTCTGCGTACGCCCGCACCCAATCACCCAACACAATCAAACATAACACGTCACAACCCGACACCACCGTCGATCATCACAATCAATCAAAGAACCCCACCGCGAGTGTTCAGTTTCTGAACACGGAGGCATAGATTCCGCTCGGATCAGTTCACGCAACGAAGCGAGTACGCATGCAAACCCCCACATACCTGGCGGCGGAGCTCCGGCTCCCCACCAACTGGCTCGACTACGCGATCCTGGCGATCTACTTCGCGGTCGTCCTCGGCATCGGCCTCGCCGCCCGCCGCTCCGTCAGGACCAGCCTCGACTTCTTCCTCTCCGGTCGCTCACTCCCCGCATGGGTCACCGGTCTCGCCTTCGTCGCCGCCAACCTCGGCGCCACCGAGATCCTGGGCATGGCCGCCAACAGCGCCCAGTACGGCGTCTACACCACCCACTGGTACTGGATCGGCGCCATCCCGGCGATGGTCTTCCTGGGCCTGGTGATGATGCCGTTCTACTACGGCAGCAAGGTCCGCTCGGTCCCGGAGTTCCTCCTCCTCCGCTTCGACCGATCGGCCCACCTCCTCAGCTCGATCCTGTTCGCGGTCGCGGCGATCCTGATCGCCGGCGTGAACCTCTACGCCCTGGCGATCGTCGTGGAGGCCCTCCTCGGCTGGCCCCTCTGGGTCTCGATCGTCGTCGCCGGCGCGTTCGTCCTCGCCTACATCACCCTCGGCGGCCTCTCCTCCGCGATCTACAACGAGGTCCTCCAGTTCTTCGTGATCCTGGCGGCGCTCATCCCGATCACGATCCTGGGCCTGAAGAAGGTCGGCGGCTGGGACGGCCTCTCCGACAACCTCTCCGCCCAGCACGGCGGCGACTTCATGACGTCCTGGGGCGGCACCGGCATCGGCAGCGACAACCCGCTGGGCGCGAACTGGCTGACGATCGTCCTCGGCCTGGGCTTCGTCCTGGGCTTCGGCTACTGGACGACGAACTTCGCGGAGGTGCAGCGCGCGCTCTCGGCGAAGAACCTCTCCGCCGCCAAGCGCACCCCCCTCATCGCCGCGTTCCCGAAGATCTTCATCGTCTTCCTCGTCATGATCCCCGGCCTGGTCGCCGCCGCCCTGGTCCCCAAGATCGGCACCCCCGGCTCCGACCTCCAGTACAACGACGCGATCCCGTACCTGATGGAGCAGTTCCTGCCCAACGGCGTCCTCGGCATCGCGGTCACGGGCCTGCTGGCGGCGTTCATGGCCGGCATGGCGGCCAACGTCTCCTCGTTCAACACGGTCTTCACCACAGACATTTGGGCAAAATACGTGAAGAAGGGTGAACCGGACGAGTACTACCTGAAGTTCGGCCGCCTGATCACGGTCATCGGCGTACTGGCCTCGATCGGCACGGCCTTCCTGGCCCAGTCCTTCTCCAACATCATGGCGTACCTCCAGACGCTGTTCTCCTTCTTCAACGTCCCGATGTTCGTGGTCTTCATCATCGGCATGTTCTGGAAGCGGGCGTCGGTCAAGTCCGGCTTCTGGGGCCTGCTCGCGGGCACGGTCGCCGCGATGGTCAACTACTTCTGGATCTACAAGCAGGGCGTCATCGACATCCCCTCCGACCAGGGAGCGAACTTCGTCTCGGCGATCGTCGGCTTCGTGGCGGGCGCGTTCGTGATGGTCGCGGTCTCCCTCTTCACGGCCCCCAAGCCGGCGGCCGAACTCGCGGGCCTGGTCTACGGCACCCGCTCGCCCGGCATGACCGAGGAGCCCGCCGAGGGCGACGACGCGTGGTACCGGAAGCCGGCGCTGCTCGGCTGGGGCGCGGTCGTGCTGGCCGCCGCCTGCTACATCCCGTTCTCGTTCTGACCACGGAGGATCTGAGAGACCATGTCTGAATCTGAGAAGGGCGTGCACGAGGAGGTCTCCGAGCTGGAGACCAAGTCGACGACGGCGGCCCGGCTGTTCGACATCCGGCGCATCATCGGCGGCCTGTTCACCCTCTACGGCGTGATCGTCACGATCGCGGGGCTGACGGCGTCCGACGCGGACATCGACAAGGCGCAGGGCGTGAACATCAACCTGTGGACCGGTCTGGGGATGCTGGTGCTGGGCCTGTTCTTCCTGGCCTGGCTGAAACTGCGGCCGACGGCCCCACCGGTCACCGACGAGGAGTAGCTCGCGCTGCCGTACGTGTCAGTCGCGTACGGCGGAAGGGGACGGGGTGGGGGTGTCCGCCCGCAGCGGACGGCGCGCCCGGACACCGGGAAACCTCTGTGAGAAACAGCCGCGCGCCGTTCCGAGGACGGACACCCCCGCCCCGGCCCCGACCCAGGACCCCACCGACGGCGCTACGCGCACCCCACCCCACCCGCGCATGCGCCGCAGGCACCCGCTCAGCCCCCCGCGGCCCCCGCCCGGTCCAGCAGCCCCGTCCGGGCGGCCAGCGCCGCCGCCTCCAGCCGCGACCCCACTCCCAGCTTCATCAGCACCCGCTGCACATGGGTCCGCGCCGTCGAGGGCGCGATCCCCATCCCCGCCGCGATCAGCCGCGTGTCCTCCCCGTCCGCGACCCGCACCAGCACCTCAAGCTCCCGGGGCGTCAGCATCTGCAACAGCCGCTGACCCTCGTCGTCCGGCTGCGCCGCCGGGTTCAGCAACTCGGCGAACGCCCCCTGGAGCAACGTGGGCGCCACCGCCGCCTCCCCCGCCCGAGCCTTCATGATCGCCCGCTCGACACCCTCTATCCGCTCGTCGTGCCGGACGTACCCCGACGCCCCCGACGCGAACGCCGCCGCGATCCCGCGCGGACTCGGCACCGGCCCCAGCACCACCACCGCCACCTGCGGCCGGTCCCGCTTGATCCGCACCACCGGGTCGAAGATCCCCGGCTCGGCCGGCGTGGCCGTACCCATCAGGCACACCTCCGGCGCCCGGCTGATCACCAGTTCCGCCGCCCCCGCGGCGGGAGCGGCCGCGGCGAGCACCCGGTGCCCCCGCAGCTTCAGCGCCGAAGCCAGCGCCTCGGCGAGCAATCGGTGGTCGTCGACCACCATCAGCCGCACTCCCACTGCCAACCCCCCAGTCCCCACCCGTGGTCCCCCGACCAGTCCCCCGACCTGCCCCCGGAAGCTACACGCTTGTTCGAGGTTGCGCTGCCCCTACCGGTGAGAACTGCCCCGGATCACCGAAATTCCTCGCATTACGACCGGGTCGGACCACCGACCCGCCTCACGCGCCCTCGGCCAACTCCAGCCAGCGCATCTCCAGTTCGTCCCGCTGCCCGGACAACTCCCGCAGCTCGGCGTCGAGTTCGGCCACCTTGGCGAAGTCCGTGGCGTTCTCGGCGATCCGCGCGTGCAGCTTCGCCTCCCGCTCGGAGACCTTGTCCAACTGCCGCTCGATCTTCTGGAGTTCCTTCTTCGCGACACGCTGGTCGGCGGCGCTCTTCTCCGTGCCGGCACCCGCGGGAGCCACCACGGGAGACACCGAGGCCGCCGCCTCCTCCATCCGCGCCCGCCGCTCCAGGTACTCGTCGATGCCCCGCGGCAGCATCCGCATCGCCCCGTCCCCGAGCAGCGCGAACACCCGGTCGGTGGTCCGCTCGACGAAGAACCGGTCGTGGGAGATGACGACCATCGACCCGGGCCACCCGTCGAGGACGTCCTCCAGCTGCGTCAGCGTCTCGATGTCGAGGTCGTTGGTCGGCTCGTCCAGGAAGAGCACGTTCGGCTCGTCCATCAGCAGCCGCAGCAACTGCAGCCGCCGCCGCTCACCGCCGGACAGGTCCCCGACCGGCGTCCACTGCTTCTCCTTGCCGAAGCCGAACGTCTCGCAGAGCTGCCCGGCGGTCATCTCCCGGCCCTTGCCGAGATCGACCCGCTCCCGCACCTGCTGCACGGCCTCCAGCACCCGCATCGACGGGTCCAGCTCGGCGACCTCCTGCGACAGGTACGCGAGCTTCACCGTCCTGCCGACCTTGACCTGTCCCCCGGCCGGCTGCACCTCCCCGTCGCTGCGGGCGGCCTCCGCGAGCGCCCGCAGCAGCGAGGTCTTGCCCGCGCCGTTCACACCCACGAGACCGATCCGGTCACCGGGCCCGAGCTGCCAGGTCAGGTGCTTCAGCAGCACCTTGGGCCCGGCCTGCACGGTCACGTCCTCCAGGTCGAAGACGGTCTTGCCCAGCCGCGAGGACGCGAACTTCATCAGCTCGCTGCTGTCCCGCGGCGGCGGCACGTCCTTGATCAGCTCGTTGGCCGCCTCGACCCGGAACCGCGGCTTGGAGGTCCGGGCGGGCGCCCCGCGCCGCAGCCAGGCCAGCTCCTTGCGGACGAGGTTCTGCCGCTTGGTCTCCTCGGTCGCGGCGATCCGCTCCCGCTCGGCCCGCGCGAAGACGTAGTCCGAGTAGCCGCCCTCGTACTCGTAGACGTCACCGCGCTGCACGTCCCACATGCGGGTGCAGACCTGGTCGAGGAACCACCGGTCGTGGGTGACGCACACGAGCGCCGAGCGGCGCTCGCGCAGGTGCCGGGCGAGCCAGGAGATGCCCTCGACGTCGAGGTGGTTGGTGGGCTCGTCGAGGACGAGCAGGTCCTGCTCCTCGATGAGGAGCTTGGCCAGCGCGATCCGCCGCCGCTCACCGCCCGACAGCGGCCCGATGACGGTGTCGAGTCCCTGCGGGAAGCCCGGCATGTCCAGCCCGCCGAACAGCCCGGTCAGTACGTCCCTGATCTTCGCGTTGCCCGCCCACTCGTGGTCGGCGAGGTCACCGATGACCTCGTGCCGGACAGTGGCGGCGGGGTCGAGGGAGTCGTGCTGGGTGAGCACGCCGAGCCGCAGCCCGCCGGAGTGGGTGACCCGCCCGGTGTCGGCCTCCTCCAGCTTGGCGAGCATCCGGATCAGCGTGGTCTTGCCGTCGCCGTTGCGGCCGACGACGCCGATGCGGTCCCCTTCGGACACGCCGAGGGAGACGCCGTCCAGGAGGGCACGGGTGCCGAACACCTTGCTGACGTTCTCGACATTGACCAGGTTGACGGCCATTACTCTCCTGCCCCGGGGGATCGATCAGCCTTCAAGCGTAGGCCCTCCGGGACCCGGCACGCCCCCGCGCCCTCGCACCACCGTCACCCGGCGGCCGCCTCCGCCCCCTCACACCACCGTCGCCCCGGCCGCCGGTGCCTCCGCGACCCGGACCGAAGCGCAGGTGCCGGAGGCCCGCAGCACCCCGGCGATGACCGCCGCCTCGTCCGCGTCCCCGGCGAGGAACGCCGTCGTCGGGCCCGAGCCGGAGACGAGGGCGGCCAGCGCGCCCGCCGCCCGGCCGGCCGCGAGGGTGTCGGCCAGCTCGGGGTGGAGGGAGAGCGCGGCGGGCTGGAGATCGTTGGAGACGGCGACGGCGAGCGCGCCGGCGTCCCCGGCGGCCAGCGCGTCGAGGAGGTCCTGCGAGGCGACCGGGTCGGGAACGTCCGCGCCCTCCGCCAGCCGGTCGAACTCACGGAAGACCGCCGGCGTCGACAGCCCCCGCCCGGCCATCGCGAACACCCAGTGGAAGGTGGCGCCGACCGCCAGCCCGGTCAGCTTCTCGCCGCGCCCGGTGCCGAGCGCCGCCCCGCCGACCAGGCTGAACGGCACGTCGCTGCCCAGCTCGGCGCAGATCGCGAGCAGCTCGTCGCGGGAGGCGCCCGTGCCCCACAGCGCGTCGCAGGCGAGCAGCGCGCCCGCGCCGTCGGCGCTGCCGCCCGCCATGCCGCCGGCGACCGGGATGTCCTTGTCGATGTGGATGTGGACGTCGGGTTCCCGGCCGTACCGCTCGGCGAGGGCGAGGGCGGCGCGGGCGGCGAGGTTGGTGCGGTCCAGCGGCACCTGGTCGGCGCCGGGCCCGTCGCAGGTGACGCGGAGCGCGTCGGCGGGGGTCACGGTGATCTCGTCGTACAGCCCCACGGCGAGGAAGACGTTGGCCAGGTCGTGGAAGCCGTCGGGGCGGGCCGGGCCCACCCCGAGCTGGACGTTGACCTTGGCGGGGACACGGACCGTCACACTCACGTACTCGTACCTTCCGTCGCTGCTACTGGGCGGTGGTCACTTGCGCTGGGTGTTCACTACTCGTGCTCGTGCTCACTGAGCGTGCTCGTGTCGACGATCACTGCTTGTGCTCGGCGATGCGGGCGAACTCGTCCACGGTCAGGGACTCCCCGCGGGCCTGCGGCGACACACCCGCCGCGACCAGCGCGGCCTCCGCGGCGGACGCGGACCCGGCCCAGCCGGCGAGCGCGGCGCGCAGCGTCTTGCGGCGCTGGGCGAAGGCCGCGTCGACGACGGCGAAGACCTCCGCCCTGGACGCGGACGTCTTCAGCGGCTCGGCGCGGCGCACCAGCGACACCAGTCCGCTGTCGACGTTCGGCGCGGGCCAGAAGACGTTGCGGCCGATGGAGCCGGCCCGCTTGACCTCGGCGTACCAGGCGGCCTTGACCGAGGGGACGCCGTAGACCCGGGAGCCCGGTCCGGCGGCGAGCCGGTCGGCGACCTCCGCCTGGACCATGACCAGGGTGCGCTCGATGCTCGGGAAGGCGGCGAGCATGTGGAGGAGGACGGGGACGGCCACGTTGTACGGCAGGTTGGCGACGAGGGCCGTCGGGTCGGGCCCCGGCAGTTCGGTGACGGCCATCGCGTCGGAGTGCACGAGCGCGAACCGGTCGGCCCGCTCGGGCATCCGCGCGGCGACCGTGGCGGGCAGGGCCGCGGCGAGTACGTCGTCGATCTCGACGGCGGTGACCCGGTCGGCGGTCTCCAGCAGGGCCAGGGTGAGCGAGCCGAGACCCGGGCCCACCTCGACCACCACGTCCTCGGGGCGGACCTCGGCGGTGCGCACGATGCGGCGGACGGTGTTGGCGTCGATGACGAAGTTCTGGCCGCGCTGCTTGGTGGGGCGTACGCCGAGGGCGGCCGCCAGTTCACGGATGTCGGCGGGGCCCAGGAGGGCGTCGGGCGGGGTGGGGCTGCTCACCCCGCAAGGGTAGCCGGGGCAGACGCCGCCCCTCGCCCCCACCGCCCCTCGCCCCCCACCGGACTCGCCCCACCGCCCCTCACCCCCGCAGCCGCGTTCCGCAGTGCGGCCAGGCTCCGGTGCCGCTGCGGACGTAGAGCTTCTTGGCCCGGTAGGTCTGTTCGGCGGCGGGGGCGTCCTGGGGCCGGCCCTGGCCGCCGAGCGCCTGCCAGGTGCCGGTGTCGAACTGGTAGAGCCCGCCGTACGTCCCCGAGGCGTCCACCGCGTCCGGGCGGCCGCCGGACTCGCAGGCGGCCAGCGACGGCCAGTCGAGGTGCCCGGTGCCCGCGACGGAGGCGGGGCGCGGCAGGACGCCGATCCGCACGATCTGCTCGCGCGGCTCGCGCACCACCTCGGTGGCGGTCCGGCGGGGCCGTTCGGCGACCCCGTTGACGGTGCGCAGGGCGTAGGAGGTGCGGCGCAGTCCCGGGCGGCCCGGCTGCTGGACGGTGACGGTGCCCCGGTACAGCGAGGCGTCCTCGACGCGGCGCTCGCCGTAGGGGATCGGTTCCTCGCGGATCTCCGTGGCGCCCTTGATCCGCAGCACGGTGACGGTCTGGCCGTCGCGCGGGAAGCTGCCGGGCGCGACGGAGGTGGTGTCGGGGCCGTGCAGGGTGACGCCGGCCTCGGCGACGGCCTCGCGGACCGTCGCCGCGTTGGTGCGGACGGTGCGGGCCCGGCCGTCCGCCATGACCGTCACGACCCGCTCGGTGCGTACGTCCAGCGTGATCCCCTCGCGGCCGATGCGCCGCGCGGGCGGTGCGGAGAGGTGGGCGCCCTCGGCCCGTACGCCGAGCCGGCGCAGCGCGCCCTCCACGGTCTCGGCGGTGGTCCAGATCCGGCGCTGCTGTCCGTCGAGGGTGAGCAGGACGGGGCGGCCGTAGCGGACGGCGATCTCGTCGCCGTCGGTGAGCGGGGCGTCGGGGTCGGCGGTGACGACGTCGTGCGGGCCGGCCTCGACGCCCTGCTCGGTGAGGAGTTCGGCGACGTCGTCGGCGAAGGTGTGCAGGGTGCGGGGGGTGCCGTCGACGGTCAGCTCGACGGCCTTGTCCTCGGCGACGAAGGCGGTGGTGCCGCCGGCGAGGAACGCCACGACCAGCGCGCGGGGCAGCAGGCGGCGTACGCGGCCGTCCCGCCGTTCGGCGCCGCGGGCCCGACGGCGACGCGCGGCGCGGCTGTCCGTCTCGTACCGCTCCTGCTGCTCCTGCTGCTCGGTGCTCACGCCGACACGCTCCTGGGGCCCCGGGGGCCGGTGGGGTCCGGCTCGGGCCCAGAACCTAGCGGAGCGGTCGTCACTCTCCAAAGCGACGCGACTACGGAAGGTGCGCGTCCTGTGCGTTCAGTAGTCGAAGGCGCGTGCGGTGTTGGCGGCGAGGGCCGTCGCGAGGGTGTCCTCGTCGAGGCCGCGTACGGCGGCCATGGCGCGGACGGTGACCGGGATCAGGTAGGGCGCGCCCGGCCGCCCGCGGTAGGGCATCGGTGTCAGGAACGGCGCGTCGGTCTCGACCAGGACCAGTTCCAGCGGGGCGACGGCGAGGGCGTCGCGCAGGTTCTGGGCGTTCTTGAAGGTGACGTTGCCGGCGAAGGACATGAAGTACCCGGCCTCGGCGCAGATCTCCGCCATCGCCGCGTCGCCGGAGTAGCAGTGGAAGACGGTGCGCTCGGGGGCGCCCTCCTCCTTCAGGACGCGCAGCACGTCGGCGTGGGCGTCGCGGTCGTGGATGACCAGTGTCTTGCCGTGCCGCTTGGCGATCTCGATGTGCGCGCGGAAGGACCGCTCCTGCGCCTCCCTGCCGTCGTCGCCGGTGCGGAAGTAGTCGAGTCCGGTCTCGCCGACGCCCTTGACCTGGGGCAGCGCGGCGAGCCTGTCGATCTCGGCGAGCGCCTCGTCCAGTGCCGTGTCCCCGCCCGGCTCCCGCGACCGGCCTGCCCCGGTGTCGCCGTGCACGATGCGGGGGGCCTCGTTGGGGTGGAGGGCGACGGCGGCGTGGACGCTGTCGTACGCCGCCGCCGTCTCGGCCGCCCAGCGCGAGCCCGGGAGGTCGCAGCCGACCTGCACGACCGTGGTCACGCCCACGGACGCGGCCTTGGCGAGGCCCTCCTCGACCGTGCCGGACTGCATGTCGAGGTGGGTGTGCGAGTCGGCGACCGGCACGCGCAGGGGCTCGGGCGGCGGGGGTGCCGCGTTCTTGTCGGCCGGGGCGTTCGAAGGCATGCCCCGATCCTACAAACGCGCGGCTGGGCGCGGCCTAGCTCGCCTTGCGGTACAGGTGCAGGGCGTGCAGCAGGTCGGAGACGTGCCAGTGCCGCTGGGCGTCGCCGGCCGTCGGCGCCTCGGCCGGGGTGGCGTGCGGCACGGCGTGCGGGCGGTGTGCCGCCTCGCGGGCGGAGGCGACCCGGCCGGGCCGCATGATGCGGACGGTGTGCCCGTCGCAGTTGTGGCAGGTGGGCCGGGAGAGCGGCGAGGGCACGACGCGGCCCTCGGCGACGTACGTCACGAACGGCCGGCCCTCGGCGTCCGTGTGGTGCTCTATCTCGTAGGACTGCTCCCAGCCGCTGCCGCAGCGCATGCAGGCGAAGGAATACGACTCGTGACCTGTGGTTTCGCTCATGCCGACTCCTGAGGTCCGCCGGAGGTGGGCCGATGGGGTTGCCCTTCGATCCTCTTCACCCAGTGGATGCCCCTGCTGACATGAATGCACCAGAGCTGTCAAGTATTGAGCGTGTTTTGGGAGTTCCTTGCCGAAGCGTCCCGCGGGGGCCGGTTCGGGCTTTGCCCGGCCGACCGTCCGTTTGCCCGTCCATGGGGCGCGGGCGCGCGCGGGACGCCGCAGGTCACGCCCCGGCGTTCTTCGCCGCGACCACGGCGTCGAACACCTCCCGCTTGGGGACGCCCGCCTCGACGGCGACCGCGGCGATCGCCTCCTTGCGCCGCTCCCCGGCCTCCTCGCACACCCGCACCCGCCGGACCAGTTCCTCGGGGCCGATCTCCTCGGTCCCCTTCTCCGGGGCGCCCTCGACGACGACGGTGATCTCGCCGCGCACCCCCTCGGCGGCCCACGCGGCCAGCTCGGCCAGCGGACCGCGCCGGACCTCCTCGTACGTCTTGGTCAGCTCCCGGCAGACGGCGGCGCGCCGGTCCTCGCCGAAGACCTCGGCCATGGCGGCGAGGGTGTCGTCGAGGCGGTGCGGGGCCTCGAAGTAGACGAGGGTGCGGCGCTCGGCCGCCACCTCCCGCAGCCGGGAGAGCCGCTCCCCGCCCTTGCGGGGCAGGAACCCCTCGAAGCAGAACCGGTCGACGGGCAGCCCGGACAGGGCCAGCGCGGTGAGCACGGCGGACGGCCCGGGGACGGCGGTGACCTTGACGTCCCGCTCGACCGCCGCGGCGACCAGCCGGTACCCGGGGTCGGAGACGGAGGGCATGCCCGCGTCGGTCACCAGCAGCACCCGGGCGCCGCCGAGCAGCTCCTCGACCAGTTCGGGCGTACGGGCGGTCTCGTTGCCCTCGAAGTACGACACGACGCGCCCCTTGGGGGTGACGCCGAGCGCCTGGGTGAGCCGGCGCAGCCGCCGGGTGTCCTCCGCGGCGACGACGTCGGCGACGCTCAGCTCCTCGGCGAGCCGGGGCGGGGCGTCGGCGATGTCACCGATGGGGGTGCCTGCGAGGACCAGGATTCCGGTTGCGACTGTCACGTTTCCATCCTCGCAGGGGGAAGCACGGGACTCGCACAGACCGGTTCCCTACGATGGCGCGGTGACCAGTACAGCGTCGTCCACTGACTCCACGGACACCCGGCAGGACCAGGCGCCGCACGAGCAGCGGCCCGCGTGGCAGCAGCGGCTGCGGCGCTTCGGATACACGGCGTCGCCCCGGGGTGACGTCCGCGACCGGCTGGTGCCGCCGTACACCCGGCCGGGACCGCGGCTGTGGGCCTTCCTCGGGCTGCCCGCGCCGGTCGCCGAGCGGCTGGTGCGCTTCTCGGGCTGGGGCGGTCCGCTGCTGGTCACACTGTTGGCGGGGGTGCTGCGGTTCTGGAACCTGGGCAGCCCGAAGGCGGTCATATTCGACGAGACGTACTACGCCAAGGACGCGTGGGCGCTCATCAACCGCGGCTTCGAGGTCAACTGGGACAAGAACGCCAACGACCTGGTGCTGAACTCGGGCGGCGACGTCACCGTCCCGACGGACGCGTCGTACGTGGTCCATCCGCCGGTCGGCAAGTTCGTGATCGGGGTCGGCGAGTGGCTGTTCGGGTTCGACCCGTTCGGCTGGCGCTTCATGACGGCGCTGCTGGGCACCGCCTGTGTCCTGCTCCTGTGCCGTATCGGCCGCCGCCTGTTCCGCTCGACGTTCCTCGGGTGTCTGGCGGGCGCGCTGCTGGCGGTGGACGGCCTGGCGTTCGTGATGAGCCGCACGGCGCTCCTCGACAGTGTGCTGGTCTTCTTCGTGCTGGCGGCGTTCGGCTGTCTGCTGGTCGACCGGGACCGGGCGCGGGCGAAACTCGCCGCGGCGCTGCCGGTGGACGCCGACGGCCTGGTCCGCCCCGACGCGCACATCGCGGAGACGACCCGGATCGGGTGGCGGCCGTGGCGGTGGGCGGCGGGTCTGATGCTGGGCCTGGCCATCGGCACCAAGTGGAACGGCCTGTACATCCTGGTGGCGTTCTGTGTGATGGCGGTGTTGTGGGACGTCGGCGCGCGGCGGGTCGCCGGTGCGGTGCGCCCCCGGGTGGCCGTCATCAAGTACGACCTGGGCTGGGCGTTCCTCGCCACCGTCCCGGTCGCGCTCGTCACCTACCTGGTCTCCTGGACCGGCTGGATCCTCTCCCCGTCGGACGGCTCCGGCGGCTACTACCGCAACTGGGCGGCGACCGACGGCAAGGACAGCGCCTGGTCGTGGCTGTTCCCGGACTGGGTGCGCAGCCTGTGGCACTACGAGACGCAGGTCTACGAGTTCCACACGCACCTGACGTCGCCGCACACGTACCAGTCCAACCCGTGGAGCTGGATCGTCCTCGGCCGTCCCGTCTCGTACTTCTACGAGTCGCCCGCGCCCGGCACGGACGGCTGTCCGGCGGACGCGGGCGAGAAGTGCGCCCGCGAGGTGCTGGCGCTGGGCACGCCGGTGCTGTGGTGGCTCGGCTGCTTCGCGGTCCTCTACGTCCTGTGGCGCTGGGTCTTCCGCCGCGACTGGCGCGCGGGCGCGATCGCCTGCGGCATCGCCGCCGGCTACCTCCCCTGGTTCGTCTACCAGGAGCGCACGATCTTCCTCTTCTACGCCGTCGTCTTCGTGCCGTTCCTGTGCCTGGCGGTGGCGATGATGCTGGGGGCGATCGTCGGCCGGGCGGGCGCGACGGACGCCCGGCGGGTGGCGGGAGCGGTGGCCGCGGGCGTCCTGGTCCTGCTGATCGTCTGGAACTTCATCTACTTCTGGCCGCTGTACACGGGAACGGCGATCCCGATGGACGACTGGCGGGCGCGGATGTGGCTGGACACGTGGGTGTAGCCGGGGGCCCGGCCGTCCGTCACGCGTGTGCGGCGAACGTCTCACGCAGGGCGGCGAGGTCGGTCCGCCGCTCTTCCTCGTCCGCGTACCGGCCCTCCTCCTGCCGGGCGGCCGCGACGGTCTCCGGGGTGAGATCCCGGCCGGGTCCACGCCCTCGCGCCGGCAGTGCTCCGCCAGGCCGTCGGAGACGCGGAACCAGCGCCTGTGACACGGCCGTCGCCGGAACCGTCGCCTTCGCCCGGTACGTCGTCGTAGTCACGGAGGCACCAGTCTCCGTTCGGCCACCAAACGGAAACATCCGTACCGCAAGCCGTTCCCCGGCACGTAGAGTGCCAAGAGGTGACCAGTTTGTGAACGCGTTCAAGAGGGGGAACCGCCCGTGCGCAAGGGGGTGAAGACCGCTGTCATAGGCGGAGTGTTCGCCGTGATGGTGGGGGGTGCCGGGTACGGCGCCTACAACGTGGTCTCCGCGCTGGGCGGCGGCACGGACGAGGTGCGGACGGGGCCGCCCAACTCCGACGAGGTGGAGAGGACGACCAGCGACTTCTTCGCCGCCTGGGAGGGCGGGAAGGCCTCCGACGTGGCGTCGTTCACGAACGACGACTCCTCCGCGTACGACCTGTTCCAGTCGTACTTCCAGGACGCCCACGTCGGCGACGTCACGATCACCCCGGGCGCGGCGGCCGGGCGCACGGTGCCGTTCACCGTCAAGGCGAAGGTGACGTACGAGGGCAAGAGCGAACCGTTCACGTACAAGAGCAAGGTGACGGTCGTGCGCGGGGAGACCACCGGGCGGGCGCTGGTCGACTGGCAGCCGGCCGTGGTCCATCCCGAGCTGAAGGCGGACGACACGCTGTTCACCGGCGAGTCGGCGAGCCCGCCGATCGAGGCCGTCGACCGGGACGGCAAGGTGCTCACCGAGGAGAAGTACCCCTCGCTGGGTCCGGTCCTGGACACGCTGCGGGACAAGTACGGCGCCCAGGCGGGCGGTGAGCCGGGCGTCGAGCTGGTGATCCGGCACGCGTCGGAGGAGGCCGCCGACACGCCGCTGCTGGCGATCACCGAGGGCGAACCCGGCAAGCTGCGCACGACGCTGAGCGCCGGTGCGCAGGCGGCGGCCGAGAAGGCCGTGGAAAAGTTCGACGAGTCGTCGGTGGTGGCCGTCAAGCCCAGCTCCGGTGAGGTGCTCGCGGTCGCCAACCACCGTGCGGACGGGTTCAACGCCGCCTTCCAGGGGCGGGTCGCCCCCGGCTCCACCATGAAGATCATCACCGCGGCGATGCTCATCGACAACGGCGTGACCTCGATGAACGGTCCGGCGCCCTGCCCCGACAAGGCGATCTGGCAGGGGCAGGTCTTCAAGAACCTCACCGGTATGGAGGCCAACGAGGGCGCCACGCTCGCCAACAGCTTCCTGCGGTCCTGCAACACCGCCTTCATCAAGCTCGTCGACGAGAAGCCGCTCACGGACGCCTCGCTGATGGAGGAGGCGCAGAAGAAGTTCGGCCTCGGGCAGGACAACTGGAAGACCGGCATCGTCTCCTTCGACGGCAGCGTGCCCGCCTCGTCCGGCCCGGACCGCGCGGCGGGCGCCATCGGCCAGGGCCAGGTCCAGATGAACCCGCTCAACATGGCCTCGGTGACGGCCACCGCCATCACCGGCACCTTCCGCCAGCCCTACCTCGTCGACCCGGAGCTGGACGGCCGGGAGACCGCCACCGCCGAGGGCCTGTCGTCCGAGACGTCGTCCCAGCTCAAGCAGATGATGCGGCTCACCGCCCAGCAGGGCACCGCGCAGGAGGCCATGGCGGGTCTCGGCGGGGACGTCGGCGCCAAGACCGGGTCGGCCGAGGTGGACGGGCAGCAGGTGTCCAACAGCTGGTTCACGGGCTTCCGCGACGACGTCGCGGCCGCGGCCATGACGGAGGAGGGCGGCCACGGCGGCGACGCGGCCGGACCGATCGTGGCGGCCGTCCTGCGGGCGGCCGGCTGAACCCCGCCCCGGCACGGCGGGACTCCAGACCAAGTGGTGCTGTCGGCGGACCGCCGGCACCGAGGGAAAACGGGAAGCAGCGCGACCAGTGGGCAACAGAAGGCTCGTCACCGAGCGACGCAACTCAAGGCCCGCCGTCCTCGGCGGGGTGATCGCCGCCGTCGTCGCCGGTGCGGCCGGGGTCGGCGCCTACGCGCTGCTCGGCGGCGGCGCGGAGGCCACGGACGACGCGCGGACCACCGCGGCGGAGGAGAAGGTGCCGACCGGGCCGCTGACGGCCGTCGAGGTGACCTCGGCCGCCACGCGGTTCCTCACCGCCTGGCAGTCGGGCCGGACCGCCGAGGCGGCCGCCGCCACCGACGCCGAGGCGGCCGCGAAGACCCTGCTCACCGCCTGGGCCGAGGACGCGCACATCGAGAACGTCACCCTCACCGCGGGCACGCGTACGGGCGACAAGGTCCCGTTCTCCGTCAAGGGGACGGTGACGTACAAGAAGGTCAGCGAGCCGCTGTCGTACGACAGCGCGCTGACCGTCGTCCGCGGGAAGACCGACGGCGAACCGGTGGTCGCCTTCACGCCCGCCGTCGTCCACCCCGATCTGCAGGACGGCGACCGGCTGGTCACCGGGGAGGCCGGCACCCCGCCGGTGAAGGCCGTCGACCGGGACGGCGGCGAGGTCACCGTGGCGGAGTACCCGTCGCTGTCCACGGTCCTCGACGGGCTGCGCGAGAAGTTCGGCGAGAAGGCCGGCGGCACCGCGGGCGTCGAACTGCGGGTGGTGCGCGGCAAGGAGTCGAAGGCCGCGAAGCTCTCCGACAAGACGCTCCTCGAACTGAGCGAGTCCACGCCGGGCACGGTGAAGACCACCCTCGACCCGGAGCTGCAGGCCCTCGCCGAGGAGGAGGTGGCGAAGGAGTCGAAGGCGTCCGTGGTGCTGACCCGTGCCTCCACCGGCGAGATCCTCGCCCTCGCCAACAGCGGCCACGGCTTCAACACCGCCTTCCAGGGCTCCCTCGCCCCCGGCTCCACGATGAAGGTCATCACCTCCTCGCTGCTGATCGAGAAGGGCCTTGCCTCGGCGGACAAGGCGCACCCCTGCCCGAAGTACTCCAGCTACGGCGGCTGGAAGTTCCAGAACGACGACAAGTTCTCGATCAAGGGCGGCACGTTCAAGGCGAGTTTCGCCCGGTCCTGCAACACCGCCTTCATCACGCAGGCCAAGAAGCTGTCGGACGACGCCCTGACCGAGCAGGCGCAGCAGGTGTTCGGGCTCGGGATGAACAACTGGGCGGTCGGCGTGCCGACCTTCGACGGCTCCGTGCCGGTGCAGAGCGACGCCCAGAAGGCCGCGTCCCTCATCGGACAGGGCGGGGTGCGGATGAACCCGCTGAACATGGCGTCGGTCGCGGCGACCGTGCGGTCCGGCAGCTTCCACCAGCCGTATCTGGTCGCCGCCTCGGTGGACGGCCGTGAACTCGCCACCGCCTCCCGGACGATGTCCGCCGGCACGCTCTCCCAGCTGCGGGAGCTGATGGCGTACACGGCGGACTACGGCACGGCGGCGGAGGCGATGGCCGGGGTCCCCGGGGACACCGGCGCGAAGACCGGGTCGGCGGAGGTCGACGGGCAGAAGAAGCCGAACGGCTGGTTCACGGCCTACCGGGACGACCTCGCCGCGGCGGGCGTCGTCCAGGCCGGCGGACACGGCGGCGAGACGGCGGGCCCGCTCGTGGCCGCGCTGCTGAAGGCGGCCGGCGCGTAGGTCAGCCCGAGGAACCGCAGCAGTACCCGCGTCTCGACCTGGACCACGGAGCAGCCGCGCGCGGTGTGGAACTCCACCACCGTCTGCACCCGGCCGCACGGCCACACCCGTACCGTCCCGGTCCCGGTCGGGCCGCGCAGTCCCCGCTCCAGGAGGGTGCGGGCGCACCGCCACTCCTCGCGTCCGGCGAGGGCGATCCGCACCGTGCCGGGGTCGTCGTCGGGGTCGTAGCGGAACACCGCCGGAAGGGTCCGGCCGCCGTCGCCGCCGCCATCGGTGGCTTCCGTGGCGTCGGCGTCGGTGAGGACGTGGACTCGTGCGTACTGCTCGACTACGGGCATCGAGGGCCCCTCACGGTGCGTCGCCTGGCGGAGAACATGTGCGTCCGCCCCCTCTCCAATGTCGCACATTTCCCAGCTCGCGCCCGTTCGGGGCGGTTTCTCCCGGGCCGGAGAGCCGGAAGGCCAGGAACAGCCTTTACCTCGCTCTTGCACATCATGTGCAGCTGCTCCCTATCATCGGTACGTGCATGTACCTGACGGATTCATCAACGCCCCGGTCTCCGCGGTCACCGGGCTCGTCGCCGCCGGCGCGGTGGCGGTCAGCCTGCGCGGCGCGCGCAGGGAACTGGACGAGCGGACCGCGCCGCTGGCGGGGCTGGTCGCGGCGTTCATCTTCGCGGTGCAGATGCTGAACTTCCCCGTCGCGGCGGGGACCAGCGGCCACCTCCTCGGCGGGGCGCTCGCGGCGATACTCGTGGGCCCCTGCACCGGGGTCCTCTGCGTCTCCGTCGTCCTGCTGATGCAGGGCATCCTCTTCGCGGACGGCGGCCTCACCGCGCTCGGCGTGAACATCACCGACATGGCGATCGTCACCACGGTCGTCGCCTACGCGGTCTTCCGCTCCCTGGTGAAGGTCCTGCCGCGCACCCGCCGCTCGGTGACCGTCTCCTCGTTCGTCGCCGCGCTGCTCTCGGTACCGGCCGCCGCCGTCGCCTTCACCCTCATCTACTGGATCGGCGGCACCACCGACGTCTCGATCGGCAAGGTCGCCACCGCCATGGTCGGCGTCCATGTGCTGATCGGCGTCGGCGAGGCCGCGATCACCGCGCTGACCGTCGGCGCCGTCATCGCCGTACGCCCGGACCTGGTGTACGGGGCGCGGGGTCTCACGCAGCGGCTGAAGCTGCGGGTCGGCGGCGAACTCGTCGACGCCCCGGCCGCCGCCGAGCCGGTCCCCGCCGCCGAGCCGGTCCCCGCCGCCGCCCGCTCCCACCGCAAGCTGTGGATCACCGGCCTGGTCACCTCCCTCGTCCTCGCCGGGTTCGTGAGCTTCTACGCCTCCGCGAACCCCGACGGCCTGGAGAAGGTCGCCGCCGACAAGGGCATCGACGCCGAGGCCGAGGAGCACGCGGCGGCCGACTCGCCGCTCGCGGACTACGGCGTCAAGGACGTCACCGACGCCCGGCTCTCCGGCGGCCTCGCGGGCGTGATCGGCGTCGGCGTCACCGTCGTCGCGGGCAGCGCGGTCTTCTGGGCGGTGCGCAGGCGCCGTACGGCGGACACCGCTCCCACCGATGTGAGCGTGTGACGTGGGGTCGGGCCACGCGCACCGGCTCCACCGGCCCGGCGACTCCCCCGTGCACGCCCTGCCCCCGCACACCAAGCTCGCCGCGACGTTCGCCTTCGTCGTCGTGGTCGTCTCCACGCCGCGTGAGGCGATGTGGGCGTTCGGGCTGTACGCCGTACTGCTCGCGGCGGTGGCGTACGCGGCCCGCGTCCCGCCGCTCTTCCTGCTCAAGCGGCTGCTGATCGAGGTGCCGTTCGTGGCGTTCGCGGTGCTGATGCCGTTCGTGGCGGAGGGCGAGCGGGTGGACGTCCTCGGCCTGTCCCTGAGCGTGAACGGCCTGTGGGGCGCCTGGAACGTCCTCGCCAAGGGCACCCTCGGCGTCGCCGCCTCCGTCCTGCTGGCGTCCACCACCGAACTGCGGGCGCTGCTGCTGGGCCTCCAGCGCCTGAAGCTGCCGCCGCTCCTCGTCCAGATCGCCTCCTTCATGATCCGCTACGGCGACGTCATCACCGACGAGATGCGGCGGATGCGGATCGCCCGGGAGTCGCGGGGGTTCGAGGCGGGCGGGGTGAAGCACTGGGGCGTCCTCGCGAAGTCCGCCGGGGCGCTCTTCATCCGCTCCTACGAACGCGGCGAGCGCGTCCACCTCGCCATGGTCAGCCGCGGGTACGCCGGTTCCATGCCGGTCATCGACGAGGTGAGCGCGGACCGGGCGCAGTGGTCGTACGCGCTGGCCCTCCCCGGTGCGGCCCTCGTCGTCTGTCTGCTGGGATGGACCCTATGACGACCGCTCCGACCGCACCCGCCTCCCTGGAGGTCTCCGGCCTCGCCTTCGCCTACCCCGACGGCCACCAGGCCCTGTTCGGCGTGGACTTCTCCGTGGCACGCGGCGAACGGGTCGCGCTGCTCGGCCCGAACGGCGCCGGCAAGACGACCCTCGTCCTGCACCTCAACGGCATCCTCACCGGCGGCGCGGGCACGGTGACGGTCGCCGGGCTGCCCGTGGACAAGCGGCACATGGCCGAGATCCGGCGCCGGGTCGGCATCGTCTTCCAGGACCCCGACGACCAGCTGTTCATGCCGACGGTGCGGGAGGACGTGGCGTTCGGGCCGGCGGCGGCCGGGCTGCGCGGCGCCGAGCTGGAGGAGCGGGTCGGCACCGCGCTGGCCCAGGTCGGCATGGCGGGGTTCGAGGACCGGCCGCCGCACCACCTCTCCTTCGGCCAGCGGCGGCGGGTGGCGGTGGCGACCGTCCTCGCGATGCGGCCGGAGATCCTCGTCCTGGACGAGCCCTCCTCCAACCTGGACCCGGCCTCCCGCCGCGAACTCGCCGACATCCTGCTCGCCCTGGACGTCACGGTGCTGATGGTCACCCACGACCTGCCCTACGCCCTCCAGCTCTGCCCCCGCTCCCTGATCCTCAGCGACGGCGTGATCGCGGCGGACGGCCCGACCGCCGGTCTGCTCTCCGACGACGCGCTGATGCGGGAGCACCGCCTGGAGCTGCCGTTCGGCTTCGACCCGCGCTCGGTCACGACGTCCTGACGGCGGACGTCCTGACGGCGGCGTGACGACGGCCACATGAGGAATCGCCCGGGACGGATGTGCGTTGCACGCACTGTCGGCGGGTGAACTGAGGGGGACGACGGACGTGGACGTGCACGGCACTGTGACCGAGGGGTTCGAGGCGGTCGGGGACGCGTTCGCGAGGAACTTCGGCGACCTCGGCGAGCGGGGTGCGGCCGTCGCCGTGTACCGGGACGGCCGCAGGGTCGTCGACCTGTGGGCCGGCACCCGCGACGTGGACGGCACCGAGCCGTGGGAGCGCGGGACCGCGCAGGTGGTCCGCTCGGCCACCAAGGGCGTCACCGCCGCCGTACCGCTGCTGCTGCACCAGCGCGGGGAGCTGGACCTGGACGCGCCGGTGAGCGCGTACTGGCCGGAGTTCAAGCGCCACGGCAAGGAGCGGATCACGGTCCGGCAGGTTTTGAACCACCGGGCCGGGCTGCCGCTCCTCGACCGGCCGCTGACCCCGGACGAGGCTCTCGACCCGGCGCGCGGCATCGAGGCGGTCGCCGCGCAGGCCCCCGTCTGGGAGCCCGGCACCGACCACGGCTACCACGCGCTGACGTACGGCTGGCTGGTCGACGGCCTGGTCCGCCGGGTCACCGGGCGGGGCACCGGCGAGTGGATCGCCGACGAGATCGCCCGGCCGCTCGGCCTCGACCTGTGGATCGGGCTCCCGGCGGACGAGGAGCGGGCCGGGCGCGCGGGCCGCGTCGGACGTCTCGACGACGCCCCCGAGCCGCTCTCCGGCGGCCTGCGGATGCGCCCCAAGCGCTCCGTCACCGCCGCCTACGACGACCCCGCCTCCCTCACCCGCCGTGCCTTCGGCTCGGTCTCCCCCGCGGGCGACCAGAACGACCCGGCGTACCGGGCGGCGCCGATGCCCGCCGCGAACGGCATCGCGACCGCCGACGGGCTGGCCCGTTTCTACGCGGCGCTGATCGGCGAGGTCGACGGGGTGCGGCTGTTCGACCCGGCGACGGTGGCGGCGGCCCGTGCCGAGGAGTCGGCGGGCCCCGACCGCGTCCTCGTCGTCGCCACCCGCTTCGGCCTCGGCTACATGCTGCACGGCGGCGCGTCCCCGCTGCTGTCCCCCGGCTCCTTCGGCCACCCCGGCCGCGGCGGCTCCCTCGGCTTCGCCGACCCGGAGACGGGCATCGCCCTCGGCTACGTCACCAACGGCTTCCGCCGCACGGTGACGGCCGATCCGCGGGCGCAGGCACTGGTACGGGCGGTACGGGTGTCGCTCGACGCGGGCTGAGCACCGCCGCGGTACGGCCGGGCCCGGCTCAGGACGGCTGCTGCTCGCGGACGTCCACCACGGTGGCGCCGGCGTGCGCGACCAGGTCCTGCGGCGCCATGGGGAAGACGGCGTACGGGGTGCCGGCGGCGGCCCAGACGACGTCGTGGGCGAGGAGCGAGCGGTCGGCGAGGACACGGGTGCGGGTGCGGTGTCCGAAGGGCGGGACGCCGCCGATGGCGTACCCGGTGGTCTCGCGCACGACGTCGGCCTTGGCGCGGGTGACCTTCTCGGCGCCGAGTTCGGCGCGGACGCGGTCCACGTCGACGCGGGAGGCGCCGTCCATCAGGACCAGGACCGGTACGCCGTCCGCCGCGAAGATCAGCGACTTGCAGATCTGGCTCAGCTCGCAGCCGACCGCGGCGGCGGCCTCGGCGGCGGTGCGGGTGGCCTCCGGGAAGCTCCGGACGCGGGCCGTGAGGCCGTCGAGTCCGAGGGCGACGAGGGCGGCGGCGAAGCGGGGATGGGCGGCGGAGGTTCCTTCGGTCGTCGTCATGGCGGCACGGTAGCCGCCGGCGCGCGGGCCGGGCGACCGAGTTGTCGGGGGGCGGGAACGAGGAAGCCGGTGAGGGCAGCCCCGTCCCCACGGAACCCTCACCGGCTGGTCTCTCTCAGGACCGGCGCGTCAGGCGCGCGCCAGTTCCTGTTCCTCGTCCTCGCGGTCGGTGAGCGCCTTCAGGCCCTCGCCCTCCACGTCCACGTTGGGCAGGGCGCGGTCCAGCCACTTCGGCAGCCACCAGGCCCGCTTGCCCAGCAGTGCGAGGACCGCGGGGACCAGCGCCATGCGGACGACGAACGCGTCGAAGAAGACGGCGATCGCGAGGCCGAAGCCGATCATCTTGACCATCGACTCGCTGGACCCGATGAAGCCCGCGAAGACCGCCATCATGATGACCGCGGCGGCGGTGACGACCCGTGCGCCGTGCTTGAAGCCGGTCACGATGGCCTCCTCCGGCTTCTCGCCGTGGACGTACGCCTCCCGCATGCGGGTGACCAGGAAGACCTCGTAGTCCATGGCCAGTCCGAAGACCACGCCGACCATGAAGATCGGCATCATCGACATGACCGGGCCGGTCTGCTCGACGCCCAGCAGGCCGGCCAGCCAGCCCCACTGGAAGACCGCGACGACGGCGCCGAGGGCCGCCAGCACGCTCAGCAGGAAGCCGAGGGCCGCCTTCAGCGGGACCAGGACCGACCGGAAGACGACGATCAGCAGCAGGAACGCCAGGCCGACGACGAGCACCAGGTACGGCAGCAGCGCGTCGTTCAGCTTCTCGCTGACGTCGATGTTCATCGCGGTGGAGCCGGTGACGTAGATCTCCGCGCCGGTGTCGGACTTGATGGAGCCGCCCGCGTCGCGGATGGAGTGCACCAGGTCCTCGGTGGTGACGGAGGACGGCTTGGAGTCGGGGATCACCGTGATCGTGGCCGTGTCGCCGGCCTTGTTGGGCGTCGCGGGCGCCACCATCGCGACGTCGTCGAGACCCTTGATCTCGTCGGTCACCTTGGTGAAGGCGGCGTCGGGGTCGTCGCTGTTCTTGGCGTCGGTGACGACCACCAGCGGGCCGTTGAAGCCGGCGCCGAAGCCCTCCGAGAGGAGGTCGTAGGCGCGGCGCTGGGTCGTCGAGGTCGGCTGGGAGCCGTCGTCGCCCAGGCCCAGCTCCAGGGAGGTGGCCGGGATCGCGGCGGCGCCGAGGCCGACGACACCGAGCAGCAGCACGGCGACCGGACGGCGGACGACGAAGCGCGCCCAGCGGGTGCCCATGTTGTCCTTGGCCGGCTTCTTCTCGGCGCGGCCGCCGCCCAGCAGCTTGCTCTTGGCGCCGGCCGGCCTGACCCGGCGGCCCGCGTAGCCGAGCAGCGCGGGGACCATGGTGAGGGCGATGAGGACGGCGATGGCGACGGTGGCCGCCGCCGCGATGCCCATCTTGGTCAGCATCGGGATGTTGACGACCGCGAGGCCGACCAGGGCGATGACGACGGTGAGGCCGGCGAAGACCACGGCGGAGCCGGCGGTGCCGACGGCGCGTCCGGCCGCCTCCTCGCGTTCGCGTCCCTCGGCGAGTTCCGCGCGGTAGCGGGAGACGATGAACAGGGCGTAGTCGATACCGACCGCGAGGCCGATCATCATCGCCAGGATGGAGGTGGTGGAGCCCAGTTCCAGGGCGCTGGCCAGCGCGGTGATGGACGAGACGCCGATGCCGACGCCGATGAGCGCGGTGAGCAGCGGCAGTCCGGCCGCGACCAGCGAGCCGAAGGTGATGACGAGAACGACGGCGGCGACGGCGATGCCGATGACCTCGGTGGCGCCGGTCTCGGGCACGGCGCTGAGCGCGTCACCGCCGATCTCGACGGTCAGCCCGGCGTCGCGCGCCTCCTGGGCCGCGTCCTCCAGGGCGGTCTTGCTGGACTCCTCCAGCTCCATGCCGGAGACGTCGTAGGTCACCGACGAGTAGGCGATGGTGCCGTCCTCGCTGACCGTCTTCGCCTCGTAGGGGTCGGCCGCGGCGGCGACCTCGGAGCCGTCGGCCAGCTCCTCGACGGTCTTCTTGACGGTCGCCTTGTTGTCGGCGTCCGTCATCTTCTCGCCGTCGGGCGCCTTGAAGACGACGCGCGCGGTGGCGCCGTCGGCGCTCTGACCGGGGAAGCGCTGGTCCAGCAGGTCGAAGGCCTTCTGGGCCTCCGTACCGGGGATGGAGAAGGAGCTGTTGCCTGCGGGCGGCGCGGTGGCGGCGCCGATACCGGCGACGGCCAGCAGCGCCACCCATATCAGGGCGACGAAGTGCCGTCGCCGGAAGGCGAGACGGCCGAGCTTGTAGAGGAACGTTGCCACGGGGGCGTACTCCCGGTCATGTCGTGGGGTGTTTCGGGGCAGGGGTGATCAGCCCGGCGACGTGAGCGGTGACGTCAGGTGGGGGCTTGCCGTGGGGAGGGTGGTGTCAGGAGGTGGAGACGCCGAGTGCGGGGAGGATCACGGCGTCGATGTAGGAGGTGAGGAAGGTCCGCGTGGGTGGTTTCTCGTCCAGCAGGACGGTCGTGGCGAAACCGCCGACCATCATGTGGACGAGGAAGTCCAGGGCCGGACAGTCCGCTCTGATCTCACCGCGGTCGACGGCGCGTTGCAGCACGCGCCGGAACTCGGCCATCTCCGGTTCGATCAGCTGGTCCCGGAGCGCCTGGCGGAGATCCGGGTTCTTGTGGAGGGCCATGGCGACACCCCGCATCAGCGCGGAGTTCCGTTCCATGGTGCAGTCGTCCTCGCGGGCGAGCAGACAGTGCAGGTCGCCGCGGAGCGACCCGGTGTCGACATCGGCGACCTGGCCCGGCTTGGTGCTCCGGATGGCCTTGACGACCAGCTCGGCCTTGCCGCCCCACTGGCGGTAGAGGGTGGCCTTGCTGGACCGGGTGCGGGTGGCCACGGCGTCCATGGTGAGGGCGTCGTAGCCGACTTCCCGGAGCAGGTCGAGCACGGCCTCGTACAGCTCGGCCTCGCGCTCGGGAGTGATCCGGCTGCGGCGCACCGTTGCGGCCTCGGCCATCTCCCTCTCACCTCTCCAGTTCAGGTCGACACGGTCTGCGTATGTGTCGAAGATAACCCATCCCTCTAACGAAACGAAACGGTTTCGTACGTGGCCTCGGTCACGGTTGTGAGGATCCCGTAAGCCCCGCCTGTGCGCGGCCGCGCGCCGCTGTCCGAGTTGCTGCCGTGAGTACCCCGGAAAAGCATGGACAAGGTGAGCTATCTGCGCTTCCCGCACCTCCACGCCGGTCTGCTGAGCTTCGTGGCCGAGGACGACCTCTGGCTCGCGCCGCTGGACGGCACGGGCCGCGCCCGGCGGCTCACCGTCGACCGCACCAAGGCCGCGCACCCGCGCTTCTCGCCCGACGGCCGCCACCTCGCGTACACGAGCTGGCGCAGTCTCCTGCCGGAGGTGCACCTGGTGCCGGTGGCGGGCGGGCCGGCCCGGCAGCTCACCCACTGGGGTTCGCTCGACACCCGGGTCTGCGGCTGGACGCCGCCCGAGGAGGACGGCAGCGCGGCGGTCCTCGCGGTCACCTCCCAGGGCGAGCCGTTCTCCCATCTGACCTGGGCGTACAAGATCTCCCCCGACGGCGACCCGGGCCGCAAGCTGCCCTGGGGTCCGGTCTCCGACCTCCAGGCCGCCGAGATCGCCGGCGAGCGCAGGACGCTGCTGCTCACCGGCACGGCGCCGCACGAACCGTCCGCCTGGAAGCGGTACCGGGGCGGCGCCACCGGCCGGCTCTGGCTGCACGGGCAACGGCTCCTCGACGGCCTCGACGGGCACCTGCACTCGCCGATGTTCGTCGGCGGCCGGATCGCGTTCCTCTCCGACCACGAGGGCGTCGGCAACCTGTACTCCTGCGCGTACGACGGCTCCGGCCTGCGCCGCCACACCGACCACGACGCGTTCTACGCCCGGCACGCCGCGAGCGACGGCACCCGCGTGGTCTACCAGTGCGCGGGCGACCTGTGGCTGGTCGACGGCCTGGCGCCGGACTCCGTGCCGCGCCGGCTCGACGTGCGCACCGACGGTCCGCGGGCCGGGCGGCGCACGTACCAGGTGCCCGCCGCGCAGCACGTCGGCGGGGTCTCCGTGGACGAGACGGGACGGGCCAGCGCGGTCGTCGTCCGCGCCGGCCTGTACTGGCTCACCCACCGGGACGGGCCCGCCCGCACCCTCGCCGACACCCCGGGGGTACGGGTGCGGCTGCCGGAGATGCTCGGCGCCGGCGGCCGGGTCGCGTACGTCACCGACGCCGCCGGCGAGGACACCGTGGAGATCGCCCACCTGCCCCGGGCCACCGGGGGCCGCGCGCCGCACCGGCTGCCGTACGGAGACCTCGGCCGGGTGCTGGAGATGGTCTCCGACCCGGCCGGCGAACGCCTGGCCGTCGCCGCCCACGACGGCCGCCTCCTCCTCCTGGACGTACCGGCCGAGGGGGCGGCCGGGGAGGCCGGGGAGACGGGCGCGGACGCCGGGGAGACGGCCGGGGAGGCCGGGGAGACGGGCGCGGACGCCCGGGAGGCAGGCGCGGACGCCCGGGAGGCGGGCGCGGACGCCGGTGTCACCGAGTTGGCGCGGTCCGTCAACGGGCCCGTGCGGGATCTCGCCTTCTCCCCCGACGGCTGCTGGCTGACCTGGTCGCACCCCGGCATCGGCCGCACCCTTCGGCAGATCAGGATGGCCCGCATCGGCGGCCGGAACGGCCCGCTCGTCGTGGACGTCACCGACGGCCGGTTCGAGGACGAGAACCCCGTCTTCACCCGGGACGGCCGCTACCTCGCCTTCCTCTCCTGGCGCGGCTTCGACCCGGTCTACGACGTGCACACCGGCGACCTGTCCTTCCCGCTGGGCTGCCGCCCGTACCTCGTCCCCCTCTCCTCGGCCACCCCCTCGCCGTTCGCGCTCAGCCCCGAGGGCCGGCCCGCCGCGGGCGGCGAGGACCCGGCCGAGGACGGCCCCGGCGAGGGCGGCGCGGTGACCGTCGAGATCGAGGGCCTGGCCAGCCGGGTGACCCCGTTCCCGGTCACCGCGTCCAAGTACTCCGCGCTGCACCCGGTCGCCGACGGCGGACTGGTCTGGCTGCGCTGGCCGATCTCGGGCGCGCTCGGCGAGACGTTCGCCAACCCCAGCGACCCCAGCGAACGCCCCACCCTGGAGCACTTCAGCCTCAGCCGGGCCAGGAAGTCCGAACTCGTCGACCACCTCGACTGGTTCGCGGTCAGCGGCGACGGCACCCGGCTCGTCGTCCTCGACGAGGGCGACCTGCGCGCCGTCCCCGCGACCGAGGCCGCCGACGGCGACTCCACCGTGTGGATCGACGCCCGCCGCATCCTGCACCAGGTCGACCCGGGCGCCGAGTGGCGGCAGGCGTACGAGGAGGCGGGCCGGCTGATCCGCGCGTTCTTCTGGGAGCCGGGGATGTGCGGCGTCGACTGGGACGCGGTGCTGGCGCAGTACCGGCCGCTGGTCGAACGGGTGGCCTCGCCCGACGAGTTCGCCGATCTGCTGCGGGAGGTGATGGGCGAGCTGGGCACGTCGCACGCCTACGTCTCCGCCGCCCGCCGCAACGAGGGCCCGCCCCACTACCAGCGCCTCCAGGGCCTGCTGGGCGCCGACTTCGTCTGCCGGGACGGCCGGTGCGTCGTCCGGCGCATCCTGCCGGGCGACTCCTCCGACTCCAAGGCGCGCTCCCCGCTGGCCGGCACCGGCATCCGCGACGGGGCCGCGCTGACCCACGTGGACGGCCGGCCGGTGGACCCGGTGGCCGGCCCGTACCCGCTGCTGGCGGGGGCCGGGGCGACGACGGTGGAGCTGACCTTCGAACCGGCCGGGGGCGGCCCGCCGCGCCGGGTCGCCGTCGTCCCGCTGATCGACGACCGGCCGCTGCGCTACCAGGACTGGGTGGCGCGCCGCCGCGAGAGGGTACGGGAACTGAGCGGCGGCCGCTGCGGCTATCTCCACATCCCGGACATGGGCGGCTCGGGCTGGGCGCAGTTCAACCGGGACCTGCGCATGGAGGTGTCGCGGCCCGCGCTCATCGTGGACGTGCGCGGCAACGCGGGCGGCCACATCAGCGAACTGGTCGTGGAGACGCTGACCCGCACCATCCTGGGCTGGGACCTGACGCGGAACGCCCAGCCGGTGTCGTACGCGTCCAACGCGCCGCGCGGTCCGGTCGTCGCGCTCGCGGACGAGGCGACGTCCTCCGACGGCGACATGATCACGGCGGCGTTCAGACTGCTGGGGCTCGGCCCGGTGGTCGGGCAGCGGACCTGGGGCGGGGTGGTCGGCATGACCGGCCGGCACCGCCTCGGTGACGGCACGGTGATCACGGTGCCGATGAACGCGGCGTGGTTCGACGAGTACGGCTGGTCGGTGGAGAACCGGGGCGTGGACCCGGACGTACCGGCCCTGCGCACGCCGCTGGACTGGGCCGAGGGCCGCTGTCCCGTGCTGGACGAGGCGGTACGGCTGGCCCTGGAGCGGCTGGAGACGGAGCCGCCCGCGACACCGCCGGGGTACGACGACGTACCCGACCGCTCCCGCCCACCGCTGCCGCCGCGCGGCTGACCGGCACGACGAAGGGGCGCCCCTCCCGAGGAAGTCCACGGAGAAGGGGCGCCCCTGCGCACCGCTCAGCGGCGCGGCGCGTCAGACCTCGCGGTCGCGGCGGGCACGCTCGCCCGGCTCCTGCCGCGCGGGCTGCCGGTCCATCTCGTCGCCGTCGCGGCGACGGGCCCGGTCCTGCACGCGCTCACGGGCCTGGTCGGCCTTCTCGCGGCCCTGCTGCTGCATCCGCTCGGACTTCTCCTGGAACTGGTCCTTGATACCCATGTGGGGTCAACTCCTGGGTGAGATCGGGCCCGGCGACGACTGTGTGGCCGGGCTCGATCAGCGTCACACGGGCGGTGACCGTCCGCATGTCGATCAGTCACGGACCGTGGTGGACCGTCGTGCGGTGCTGTTCGTCGGCGGCGCCACCCGCTCCGACCAGGCCCGTTCCGATCCCGGTGAGCCGTCCGGCGAACCGGCGCATCTCCCGCTGGCCGACCGTGCCGATGAGGCCGGGCAGGTAGCCGCGCACGCCCTGCATGCCGCGCAGCCACCACTGTCCGTAGACGTGGCTCGACCGCCGTTCGATGCCTTCCACGAGCCGGTCGACGGCCGGGCCGAGCGGGTACGTCTTGTTCGACGGCCAGGGCAGCCGCTGCCGCAACTCCCGCATGACGTCGTCCTGGTCGGCGCCGCGCACCATGTCGGTGTCGGTCCAGGAGAGGTAGCCGACGCCGACCTTCACGCCCCGGTGGCCGACCTCGGCGCGCAGGCTGTGCGCGTACGCCTCGACGCCCGACTTGGAGGCGCAGTACGCGGACATCATCGGCGCGGGGGTGAGCGCGGCGAGGGAGGCGACCTGGAGGAGGTAGCCGCGGGTCTCGAAGAGCGCCGGGAGGAAGGCCCGTGCCGTCACCGCCGAGCCGATCAGATTGACCTCGATCACCCGCCGCCACGACTCGGGGTCGGAGTCGGCGAACGGACCGCCGGTGGCGACACCGGCGTTGGCGACGACGATGTCCACCCGCCCGAACCGTTCCCTCACCTCGTCCGCGACCCGGGTCATCGCCTCGTGGTCGGTGACGTCGGCGTGCCAGATCCCGCTGTCGCCGTGGAGCCGGGAGGAGACCTGCTTCAGCCCGTCCGGTTCCAGGCCGACCAGCGCCACCCGCACGCCCCGGGCGGAGAGTTTGCGGGCCAGCAGCTCCCCGACGCCGCGCGCGGCTCCGGTCACGACGGCGACCCGTCCTTCCAGACTGCCCCTGCTCATGCGCCCACCTCCACGTTCTCCTCGACCACGACGGGCGACCTCCGCCCGCCGGTACGCAGCACCTCGTACTCGCTCAGGTCCACCCGGCGCGTGGCCCGCCGGAACTCGGCGGTCGTGCCGGGCCAGACGGTGGTGTTGCGGCCGGCGGCGTCCAGGTACCAGCTGGTGCAGCCGCCGGTGTTCCACACGGTGCGCTTCATCCGCTCCTGCACGCGCCGGTTCCAGGCGCCGACGGCGGCGGGCCGGGCGTCGAGGGCGGCCCGCCCCCCGAGGACGTGCAACTGCCGCAGATAGTCGGCCAGGTAGTTCAGCTGCGACTCGATCATCAGGATCATGGACGAGTTGCCGAGGCCGGTGTTGGGGCCGATGACGGTCATGAAGTTCGGGAAGCCGGCCGCCGTGGCGCCGCGCAGCGCCTCCATGCCGCCCTTCCAGCTCTCGGCGAGGGTCCGCCCGTCCGCGCCGACGACCCGCTCCGCGATCGGCATGTCGGTGACGTGGAACCCGGTGCCGAAGACGATGACGTCGGCCTCGGTCTCGGTGCCGTCGGCGGCGACGAGGGTGGAGCCGCGCACCTCGCTCAGTCCGCTCGCGACGACGTCCACGTTGGGCCGGGTGAGCGCCGGATAGTACGTGTTGGACAGCAGGATGCGCTTGCAGCCGATGCGGTAGTCCGGGGTGAGCTTGGCGCGCAGGGCCGGGTCCTTCACAGCGCGCGCCATGTTTCGCTTGGCGATCTGCTCGACGAAGCCCAGCTCTTCGGGGTGTTTGGTGAACGCCTGGACCTGGAGTTCGCGGATGCCCCAGAGCAGGCCGCGCCGGAGCTTGGTGGTGGCGGGCAATGTGCGGTGCAGGAGGCGCTCGGCGCCGCTGATGGCGCGGTCGGCGCGCGGCATCACCCAGGCCGGGGTGCGCTGGAACAGCGTCAGCCGGCCGACCCGGGGCTGGACGGCCGGGACGATCTGGATGGCGGAGGCGCCGGTGCCGATCATGGCGACGCGCTCGCCGGTGAGGTCGTGGTCGTGGTCCCAGCGGGCCGAGTGGAAGACCTTGCCGGGGAACGTGTCGAGCCCCGGTATGTCCGGGACCTTGGGGTCGGAGAGCGGTCCGGTGGCGGAGACGACGACGTCGGCGGTGAGGTCGCCGCTCGCGGTCTCGATCCGCCACCGCAGCTCGTCGGCCTCCCAGGTCATCCGCTTCACCTCGGAGTCGAACCGGAGGTGCGGGCGGAGCCCGAAGGTGTCGGCGACGTGCTCCAGGTAGGCGCGGATGTGGGGCTGCCCGGAGAAGGTGCGGGGCCAGTCTGCGTGCGGCGCGAAGGAGAACGAGTACAGGTGGGACGGCACGTCGCACGCGCACCCGGGGTAACTGTTGTCCCGCCACGTCCCGCCGACGCTCCCGGCCCGTTCCAGGATCACGAAGTCCGTGATCCCCTCCCGGCGCAGCCGCACGGCGGCACCCAGCCCGCCGAACCCGGATCCGACCACCGCGACCCGTACATGCTTGTGCTCGGCCATCCCGACGCCTCCAGCATCGCCGTCGACTCTGCCAGTGAACACTGGCGCAATGGGGAGACTAAAGGAGTCGGCTACCGATGGGTAGGGGTCGGGAGAAAGAAAGTTACCGCCGGTACGTCCTATGGTCGGGGCGTGACCGAGAAGCGCGAATACCGCATGGAGGAACTTGCCCGGCTGGCCGGCGTCACGGTGCGCACCCTGCGCTTCTACCGCGAGCGCAAGCTGATCCCGCCGCCCCGCCGCGAGGGCCGCATCGCCTGGTACGACGACCACCACCTGGCCCGCCTGCGCACGATCGCGGCGCTGCTGGAGCGCGGCCACACCCTGAACGGCATCGCGGAACTGGCCGACGCCTTCGACCACGGCCGCGACGTCGGCGACCTGCTCGGCCTCGGCGAACCCACCGAGGAGACCCCGGTCCGCCTCACCCCCGAGGAACTCGCCGACCGCTTCCAGGGCCAGGACACCCCGGAGAACCTCGCCGCCGCGATGGACCTCGGCTACCTGGGCACCGACGGCGACGAGATCGTGCACATCAGCCGCCGCCTGCTGGACGCCTCCACGGCCCTGGTCCGCGAGGGCGTCCCGCTCGCCGAGGTCCTCGACGCGGGCCGCCGCGTCCGCGCCCACACCGAGGCCCTGGCCGACCTCTTCGCCGACCTGGTCCTGCGCCACGCGACCGAACACGACCTGCCCCGCCTGCGCCCGCTGGCCCGCAGCGTGGTGGAGTCGGAACTGTCACTGGCGCTGGACCGGCGGCTGCGCGGGAGGAAGTGAACTACCGGTCGTAGACCACGGTCACCGGCGCGTGGTCGGACCAGCGCTCGGCATGGGCGGCGGCCCGCTCCACGTAGCCCTTGACCGCGGAGGCCGCCAGTCCGGGAGTGGAAACGTGGTAGTCGATGCGCCATCCTGCGTCATTGTCGAAAGCCCGCCCCCGGTACGACCACCACGAGTACGGCCCCTCGACGTCCGGGTGCAGTGCCCGCACCACGTCCACGTACCCGCCCTCGCCCGGGTCGAGGACCCGCCCGAGCCACTCCCGCTCCTCGGGCAGGAAGCCGGAGTTCTTCCGGTTGGCCCGCCAGTTCTTGAGGTCGGCCTCCTGATGGGCGATGTTCCAGTCGCCGCAGACGACGACCTCGCGCCCGTCGGCGGCGGCCCGCTCGCGCAGCTCCTTGAGGTAGGCGAGGAACTCCCCCATGAACCGGATCTTCTCGTCCTGCCGCTCGGTGCCGACCTCGCCGGACGGCAGGTAGAGGGAGGCGACCGTCACACCGGGCAGGTCGGCCTCGACGTACCGCCCGCTGCCGTCGAACTCGGACGAGCCGAACCCGATCCGGACGCGGTCGGGCTCGCGCCGCGTGTAGAGGGAGACACCGGCCCGCCCCTTGGCGGCGGCGGGCGCGTGCGTGACGTACCACCCCTCGGGCTCCCGGACCGTCTCCGGCAGTTGCCCGGGTTCGGCGCGCACCTCCTGGAGGCACAGCACGTCGGCGGGGGTGGCGGCGAGCCACTCCACGAAGCCCTTCTTGGCGGCGGCCCTCAGGCCGTTCACATTGACGGAGGTCACGGTGAGCATCAGGGCACGATACCGGCACACTGGACGTCGTCCCGTCACAGGTCCCGCATTGACATACGGTAGGAAAAATGGACATACGCCCGGTCCCCTTCGACCACCCCGACGCCCGGAAGCTGAACGACGAGGTCCAGGCCGAGTACGCCGCCCGCTACGGCGACGGTGGTGACGAGACGTACCTGGAGGCGTCGCACTTCGCGCCGCCGAACGGCCTGTACCTGATCGCGTACGACGAGGGCGGCGTGCCCGTGGCGACGGGTGGCTGGCGGGCCCAGGAGTCCAACGAGGAGAACTACCGGGACGGCGACGCCGAGCTGAAGCGGATGTTCGTGATCGAGCAGATGCGCGGCCGGGGCATCGCCCGCCGGATGCTGGCCGCGCTGGAGGAGGACGCCCGAGCTGCGGGGCGGGTCCGGATGGTGCTGGAGACCGGTACCGAGCAGCCGGAGGCCGTCGCGTTGTATCTCTCCAGCGGGTACGAGCCGTGCGAGAAGTTCGGCTACTACCGGTTCCACGAGAGCAGCCTCTGCTACGCGAAAGCGCTCTAGGCGTACCGGCCGCGCGGCCGCACCGCGCGGCCGGTCCTGACGGCACATCGCGGGTCGGCCGCCCCTGACATACAGAAATCCCGCCCGATCTTCCATCGGACGGGATTTCCCAACCACCTCGCGGTAGTTGTTGCGGTGGACCTGAGGGGATTCGAACCCCTGGCCCCCTCGATGCGAACGAGGTGCGCTACCGGACTGCGCCACAGGCCCTTGCAACGAGTGAAACTTTAGCACCCCTCCCGGCCTGCTCAAAAATCCGTTCCGGGGGCCGGAGGCCGAGGGGCCGAGCGGCTACTCGTTGGCGGCCTTGGGCCGCTCGCCGTCCTCGTACTGGTCGAAGAGCGGCGTACGGCCCCGCTCCCGTGCCCGACGCGCGGACGCGGCGCGACGAGCGCCGCTGCGGGCGGGCCCCTCCGGCCGGTCGTCGGCGTGCGGGGCGGGGTGCTCGGGCTCGGCACCGGACGCCGGTGCCTCGGCGGCGTCGGCCGCGTCGGCGTCCGGGGCGGCGGCGCTGGAGCGCGCCGAGCTCCACGCGTCGGGCGCCGAGAGGTCCACGCGGCCCGTGGCGCGCGGGGCGACCGGCGCGGTCACGTACGTCGGCAGGGGCACCGGCACCGGGTCCCAGCTCTCGCCCTGTCCGGGGCGGCGCTGCCGTTCGCGCTGCTGGTCGACCCACTCGGCGTGGTCGGTCTGCTCGACCAGGGCCCGCCGGTCGGCGGCGAGCGCCGACAGGCCGGGGTCGGTCTCCGTCACCGGGTTCTCTTCCGGTTCCTCCGCGTCGGTCTCGGCACCGACGTCGGCCGTGGCGCGCCGGCGGGGCTGGCGGCCGCGCTCGCGCAGGTGCTGGGCCGCGACCTCGGCCTGCCGACGGTCCATCTGGAAGGCGAAGCGGCGCCGCTCCTGCCCCCGGAGATAGGCGATGTACGCGCTGAGCAACACGGCCGGCACGGCGGGCGCCCAGAGGAACGCGAGCCCGCCGACCGCGGCGACGATCGCGCCGAGGGTGAAGGCGAGGAAGAGCATGACGGTGGTGCGCCGGCGGCGGGCCAGCACCTTGGACCGCCGGGCGCGGGCCGCCGCGGCCCGGTCGGCCGCCGCCGCCCGCTCCGCGGTCGCCCGGTCCACGGCGGCCGGGTCGCGCCGGGCGGCGCGCTCGGGGGCCGGGACCGCGGGGGCCGGGACGGCGGGAGGCGGGGCCGTGGGGCGGGTCTCGCGCCGGGTCCTGGACACGGCGAAGGCCCGGACGTCCACCGAGTCGGTGACGGCGTCCGGCGCGTCGGTGCCGGGCTCCTCCTCGGCGGAGCGCGCCCGCAGGTCCTTGGCGTAACGGCGCTCCATGCCCGCCCGTCCGGACAGGAGCCGGATGGCGGTGCTGAAGCGTTCCGTCGGACGGGCCTCGTTCAGCTCGTCCTGCCTACGGAGCCACATCGGCACCAAGTAGGCGGCCCAGGCCCCGACGATGACTGCGTAGATGAGGCCGCTGCTGCTCACGCCTCAC
>NZ_JAVRHI010000338.1:0-37297 GCF_034105845.1 Streptomyces sp. CRN 30
GGCGTCGTCGAGGATCTCCTCGATGCGCAGCAGCTGGTTGTACTTGGCGACGCGCTCGGAGCGGGCCGGGGCGCCGGTCTTGATCTGGCCGCAGTTGGTGGCGACGGCGAGGTCGGCGATGGTGACGTCCTCGGTCTCGCCGGAGCGGTGGGACATCATGCACTTGAAGCCGTTGCGCTGGGCCAGCTCGACGGCGTCCAGGGTCTCGGTCAGCGAACCGATCTGGTTGACCTTGACGAGCAGCGCGTTGGCGGCGCCCTCCTCGATGCCGCGGGCGAGGCGCTCGGGGTTGGTGACGAACAGGTCGTCGCCGACGAGCTGGACCTTGTCGCCGAGGCGCTCGGTGATGGTCTTCCAGCCGTCCCAGTCGTCCTCGAACAGCGGGTCCTCGATGGAGACGAGCGGGTACGCGTCGACGAGCTCCGCGTAGTAGTCCGTCATCTCGGCGGCGGTGCGGTCCTTGCCCTCGAAGGAGTAGACGCCGTCCTTGTAGAACTCGGAGGCGGCGACGTCCAGGGCGAGGGCGATCTGCTCGCCGGGGGTGTAACCGGCTTCCTTGATCGCTTCGAGGATGAGGTCGAGGGCGGCGCGGTTGGAGTCCAGGTTCGGGGCGAAGCCGCCCTCGTCGCCGAGACCGGTGGACAGGCCCTTGGTCTTCAGCACCTTCTTCAGCGTGTGGTAGACCTCGGCGCCCCAGCGCAGCGCCTCGGAGAAGGACTCCGCGCCGATCGGGGCGATCATGAACTCCTGGATGTCCACGTTGGAGTCGGCGTGCGAGCCGCCGTTCAGGATGTTCATCATCGGAACGGGCAGCAGGTGCGCGTTCGGGCCGCCCAGGTAGCGGAAGAGCGGCAGGTCGGACGCCTCGGAGGCGGCGTGCGCGACGGCCAGGGAGACGCCCAGGATGGCGTTGGCGCCGAGCGAGCCCTTGTTGTCGGTGGCGTCCAGGTCGAACATGGCCTGGTCGATCAGACGCTGCTCGGTGGCGTCGTAGCCGACCAGCTCCGGGCCGATCTGCTCGATGACGGCGAGGACGGCCTTCTCGACACCCTTGCCGAGGTAGCGGTTGGTGTCGCCGTCACGGAGCTCGATGGCCTCGAAGGCACCGGTGGAGGCACCGGACGGAACGGCGGCACGACCCGTGCTGCCGTCGTCGAGGCCGACCTCGACCTCGACCGTGGGGTTGCCTCGGGAGTCCAGGATTTCCCGGGCTACGACGACGTCGATGGACGGCACGAGCATCTCCTTCTTCAGTGTGACGCTTCTGTGTGACGCATCTGTGTGCCACGGGTCTGCGGCACGCAGCGGCTCTGCGGGTCCGAGCCTAACCGGCTCCGGGCGATCGGCCAGCCGGTCACCCACCCGTTGGACAGAACCGAGAGTAAATTGTTTCCGAACGGAACAAAAGCGCTCCGGGAACCGGACATGACCCCGCCCCGGCGCGTACGGGGGAACACGCGCCGGGGCGGGGGGTCTGACGGGACCGTCAGCTCAGGTGGAGCTGCTGGCCCGGGTAGATGAGGTCGGCCTCGTCGACGATGTCGTCGTTCAGGTCGAACAGCTTCGACCAGCCGCCCTTGACGTCGTGCTCGGCGGCGATGGAGCTGAGGGTGTCGCCCTTGACCACCTTGTACTCGCCGTCGCCCTTCTCGACCTTCTTGCCGGTCGGCGTGGTGACCGTCTTCTTCTCGGCCTTCTGCTCGGCCGCCGGGCGCTCCTGCGAGCGGGAGGCGGGCTGCTCGGCGGAGCGGTCCTCGGTGGCGCCCGTGGAACCGGTCGATCCGGTGGAGCCGGTGGAGCCCGTGCTCTGCTCCTGCGAACCGCTGCTCTGGCCCTCGTCGGAGGAGCCGCCGCCGGTGTAGCCGGCGCTGGACAGGCCCGTTCCGCAGCTCGGCCAGGCACCCTTGCCCTGGGCGGCGAGGACCTTCTCGGCGACCTGTATCTGCTGGTCCTTGCTGGCCTGGTCGGCGGTGGAGGCGTACTGCGTGCCGCCGTACGCCGCCCAGGTGGAGGCGGAGAACTGCAGACCGCCGTAGTAGCCGTTGCCGGTGTTGATGGACCAGTTGCCGCCGGACTCGCACTGGGCGACGGTGTCCCACTCGGCGGAGGTGGCGGCGGAGGCGTTGCCGGCCGCCATCAGCGGGGCGGCGACGGCGGCACCGGCGACTCCCGCGACGGCGATGGCCCGGGTGGCCTTGGAAGGACGACGGTGCTTGCCCTTGCTGGAAAACAGCATGGAGATCCCCTCACCGACGCCTACGAGGTGAGCTGTCGGGTTCGGGCCGGTTCGGTTGCCCGGCCGTGTCATCCGCGTATGACGCGCTGACACGGCTTCACCCCTAGCCGCTCCGGCTCAACTGCCCGGCGCGGCACTTACCTTGGGTCCCCCGCTCCTGCCTGCGGCGCTTGACGCGACGACTGTTCCCGGGCAGCCGCTGGCAGGATTCGGCGTTGCGGCGGCCGGGGCCCGCGATGGCGAGCGGTGACGACCGTAGACACGCGCCACACGGATTTACAAAGACGATCAGGGCTTCTGAGACCTATCTCTCACGGCGTTTATTACGGACATTCAGCCCGAACCGTGACGCGAACTACCGCTCACTTTCGACCGGTTCGACCGGTTCGGCCGTAAGCGCAAGCTTCTGACCGGGAAGGATGAGGTCGGGATCGAGACCGACGACATCCTTGTTCTCCGCGTAGAGCGAGCGCCATCCCCCGTCGAGCTCAAGGGAGTCGGCGATGGCGCAGAGGCTGTCGCCGGTGCGCACCGTGTAGGTGCCGTCGGCCGCGACGCGCGCCTCGTCGTCGCCGCGCGAGGCGTGCCGGCCCGAGGAGGAGCCCGAACGGCCGTCCGCCGCCTCGCCGTCGGCGCTGCCGCCGCGGTGCCGGCCGGAGCCGGGGGCGGGCGTCTCGGTCAGGTTCGAGATGCCGCCGGCCTCTTCGAGGCTGTCGGCGTCGTCGCGCTTGGTGGTGGCCGAGCCGGTCGCGGCGTCGGTCGGCTCGTCGGAATCGGACGACTTGCCGGACTTGGACGATTCGTCACTCTCGTCCGACGCGTCGGACGAGGCCGAGGCGGACGGCGACGCCGAGGCGCCGGCGTCCTCGTCGGAGTCGGTCGCGGCATCGTCGGACTCCGTCGCCTTCGCGTCGCCCTCGCTGTCCGTGCCGTCCGAAGAAGCGGACCCATCGGACGAAGAAGACGAACTGTCCGATTCGGTGTCCGATGCCGTCGAGCCGGACGAACCGGTGTTCAGGCCGCTGAGCAGGCCGCAGGTCGGCCAGGTGGCGACGCCCTCGGCCGCCAGCACCTTCTCGGCGACGCGGATCTGCTGGGCGCGGCTCGCCTGGTCGGCGCTGGAGGCGTAGGCGAGACCGCCGTACTGCTCCCACTGTTTCTGCGACAACTGCAAACCGCCGTAGTAGCCGTTGCCGTCGTTCTGGCTCCAGGCGCCGCCGGTCTCGCACTCGGCGACACGGTCCCAGGTCGTACCGTCGGCCGCGTTGGCGCCGGTGGCCCCGAGGAGCGGGATCGCGATGGCGGAGCCGGTGACTCCGGCGGCGACGACCAGGGCAGGGGCCTGGCGGGGGCGGCGGTGACGACCGTTCCCGGAGAGCATGCGGAGACCTTTCGCGAGACAGCAGGGCCCGCACGGCGGTTGGTGATCAGCGCCGCGCTGATCCGTGAACGTATAGGCATACGATCACTCATCACAAGTTCATGCCGTGCAGATCACATGGAGATCACGGAGCTGAGCGCGTGTCACCTTTGCGGCTGCGACGGCCCCTTCGGGCCGGCGTCACGAGACCGGGGTGAAGGAGACCGGCAGCGTGCGCAGTCCGCGCATGATGAGGCCGCCGCGCCAGCGGAGTTCCGCCGGGTCGGCGGCGAGGCTCAGGTCCGGCAGCCGGGTCAGGAGCGTGGCGAGCGCGGTCCGGCCCTCCAGGCGGGCGAGCGGGGCGCCCAGGCAGTAGTGGATGCCGTGGCCGTAGCCGAGGTGCTGGTTGTCCCGGCGGCTCAGGTCCAGCGTGTCCGGCTCCGTGAACCGCTCCGGGTCGCGGTCGGCGGCGGCGAGGACGACGAGGACCGGGTCGCCGGGGGCGATGTCCTCGCCGCCGAGGGTGAGCGGCCGGGTCGCGAACCGCCAGGTGGCCAGCTCCACGGGGCCGTCGAAGCGGAGGAGTTCCTCGACGCCGGTCGCCAGCAGGCCGTCCTCGCCGGCGGCCAGGGACTCCTGGAGGCGGGTCCGCTGCCCGGGGTGGGTGAGCAGGGCGTACATCCCGTTCCCGATGAGGTTGACGGTGGTCTCGAACCCGGCGAAGAGAAGGATGAAGGCCATCGCGGCGGCCTCGTTCTCGGTGAGGTGCTCGCCGTGGTCGGAGGCGCGGATCAGACCCGAGATCAGGTCGTCGCCGGGGTCGGAGCGCTTGCGGTGGATGAGGTCGGCGAGGTAGCCGCGCATCTTCTTCACCGACCGCGCGACCCCGCCGCGCGGCCCCCCGCCGTGCCGGATCATCATCCCCGCCCAGTCCCGGAAGTCGTCCTGGTCCTCGCGCGGGACGCCGAGCAGGTCGCAGATGGCGTAGATGGGGAGGGGGAAGGCGAACTCGTGGATGAGGTCGGCCTCGCCGCGCCCGGCGAAGGAGTCGATGAGGCCGTCGGCCAGTTCCTGCACGCGGGGCGCGAACTCGGCGACACGGCCCGGGGTGAACGCCTTGCTGACCAGCCGCCGCAGCCGGGTGTGGTCCGGCGGGTCGATGTTGAGCAGGTGCGTCATCAGCTCGGCCTTGCGCTCGCCCGGGATACCGGTCCGGCCCTTGGCGTGCGCGTCCCCGGCGTGGTGGGCGGGGTTCTTGGACAGCCTGGGGTCGGCGAGGGCCTGCCGCGCGTCGGCGTACCGGGTGACCAGCCACGCCTGAACCCCGCTGGGCAGCCGGGTGCGGTGCACGGGGGCGTGCTCCCGCAGCCAGGCGTAGGCGGGGTAGGGGTCGCTCGCGAACTCCCAGGTGAACAGTTCCGGAGCGGGGGTGCTGGGGATGGTGGTGCTGAGGTGCGTGGTGTGGTCGTTCACCTCACGACCGTAACCGGGGCGCGTCAGCCGGCGTCGGCCGCAGCCGCCGCCCCGTTTTCCTTCTTCCGCTCCGTCTCACGGATGGCGTCGCGGTAGGTGCGGGCGGCGGCGTGCAGGGCGGTCTCCGGGTCGACGCCCTCGGCCTCCGCGCGGACGGCCAGGGCCAGCAGCTCGTAGCCGAGGCCCTCGCCCCGGGGCAGCGGGGTGTCGAGTCCGGCTGAGCGCACCCGGGAGGCGAGCTTCGCGGCGAGCGCGAGTCCGGGCTGGCCGAGCGGGACGCCCTCCGTGACGGAGGTACGCCGCTTCTCGACCTGCTTCGTGCGCAGCCACTGCTCACGGACCTCCTCCGGGGTGGTGACGACGGCGTCCCCGAAGACGTGCGGGTGGCGGTGGACCAGCTTGTCGACGATGGTCCCGGCGACGTCGTCGACGGAGAAGGGCGCGTCTGGGTCGTCCTCCGCGATCCGCGAGTGGAAGACGACCTGGAGCAGGACGTCGCCCAGTTCCTCGCGGAGGTCGTCGCGGTCGCCGTCCTCGATGGCCTCGACCAGCTCGTACGCCTCTTCGATCGCGTACTTCGCCAGGCCCTTGTGGGTCCGCTGCGAGGACCACGGGCACTCGGCGCGGATGCGGTCCATGACCTGCACGAGGTCGAGGAGGCGGGCGCCCGGCAGGTCGTAGGAGGCGGGCAGCAGTTCCAGCTCCGGCATGTCGACGCGGCCGGAGCCGGCGAGGCGGGCCAGCCCGTCGGTGAGGGCCGGTTCGCCCTCGCCGGTCGCCACGACGACGACCGTGTGCCCGCCCGCGCAGGCGTCGACCAGGTCGGCGGCGGCCGGGACGGTCTCCTCCACGCCGATCCCCGCGTCCCTGAGGTAGGGCAGCTGGGGGTGGGCGCCGTCCGCGCAGAGCACCCGGTCGGCGGTGCGCAGGGCCTGCCAGGCCGGCCAGGACAGCAGGCCCGGTGCGACCCGGTGGCTGGTGGTGAGCAGGACGAGACGGCCCTGACCGGCGGGGCCGCCGGTCCCGGTGGGGGCTTCGGGGCTGGTTGCGTTCACCGTTCGAACGTAACGCACGGCGTCCGGCAGGGGTTCGCGACCGCTATGCCGCGGCGTCCTCGCCGTTCTCGGTCGTGACCTCGCGCACCCAGGGGGTCTTCGCGTCGGTGCGGATGCTCTTCTCCACGTCCCAGGTGCCGTAGCGCGGGTTGAGGTCGACGCCCATCCTCTTGGAGGTCTCCGACAGGTTCTTCCAGAAGGCGGGCTGCCCGGTGTCCGTGCCGAGGTGCTCGGCGAGCTTCTGGGCCTCGATCTGGAGGCGGAGGTTGTCGTCGAGGCGCTCGGGGGCGATGCCGTACTGCTGGAGCCAGACCGTCTCCAGCTCCTTCGCGCCGCCGGCCTGCTGCTCCAGGCCGCTGCGCATGCCCTGGATCTCCTTGCGCGTGACGCCGACCCCGGCGTCGGCGGCGGCGCGGTGCAGCACGCGGTCGAGAACCATGCTCTGCAGGGTGTCGCGGGTGAGACCGCCGGTCCTGGCGATGGCCTGCGCGTACTGCGTCTCGTCGGGGACGGCCGCGCGCTGGGCCGCGCGTACCTCACCGACCCGCTCCTCCAGCTGCGCCACGGTGATCCGCTCGCCGTCGACGACGGCTGCCGCGCCGGGGTGGGCGTCGTTCCCGCAGGCGGTGAGGAGGGGGGCCGCCGCGGCGATCGCGGCGGTGAGGAGGAGCGCGGTGCGACGGCGGCGGTGCAAGGAGACCTCCCGTTGGAGAGCTTGTGCGACGGTGCACAAAGTCTTGCGGTGATCGATGGTAGGCAGTGGACCGGCTGGGGCCAACCCATTCGACCAACGATTCACCGGGACTTCGGGCACCGCCGCGCGCGTCGCGGCTCATGAAGCCGACGCGTGGGCGGCGCGAGGCTGGGAACGTTCGGCCCCGGCTGTCCGGCCGGAGACTGCGTCAGACCGCCGCCAGCTCACACCAGACGAGTTTGCCCCGGTTGCCTCCTTCGGCCAGCGGCTGCCAGCCCCACAGGTCGGCGCAGGCCCGTACGAGGATCAGACCCCGGCCGTCCTCCGAGTCACCGGTGTCGCCCTCGCCTCCTGGGGGCGGTACGGGCGGCTCGGGGTCGGCGTCCCATGCGCCGATCCGCAGCACTCCGCCGGCCCAGCGCAGGCGGAGGGCCGCGGGGCCCTTGGTGTGCCGTACGGCGTTGCAGATCAGCTCCGCCGCGAGCAGTTCGGCGGTGTCGACGAGGCGGATCAGACCGTGGACGGTGAGGATCAGGCGGAGCGTGCGGCGGCTGACGGTGACGGCGCGAAGGTCGTTCGGGATGTACAGGGTGTACTCCCAGGGGGCGGTTTCGGGCATGCGGCGGCTCCAGGTGTGCGGTGGGAAAGGAGAGGGGCGGTCGGTGTCATTGCCGCGCCCGCCATGGCAGGACGGAGCGGTGCGCTTCCGGCACCCCGGCGTTCCACAGAGTGTGCTTCGCGTCACCGACGGTAGGGCTTGCGTGTAATACGTGGCAAGCTGATCGCGTAACGTGACCCCGAACGAGCTGCACCAAGGAGCGACCATGGTCCTGCGGCGTGAACCAACGGCACGCCAGATGCGTTTGGGCGTCGAATTGCGCCGACTCCGCGAAGCAGCGGGGCTCACGACCATCGAGGCAGCGGCGCTGCTGGGAGCGAACAGGGTCCAGATCAGCCAGATCGAAGGCGGTTTCGCGGGCGTGAGCGAGGAGCGACTGCGCCGCCTCGCCTCCCATTACTCCTGCACCGACGAGGAGTTCGTCACCTCCCTGGTCGCCATGGCCACGGACCGGACGCCCGGCTGGTGGGAGGAGTACCGGGGCCTGCTGCCCACGCCTTTCCTGGACCTCGCCGAACTGGAGCAGAACGCCACATTCCAGCGCGAGGTGGCGCTTCTGTGCGTTCCCGGTCTGTTGCAGACGGAGGAGTACGCCCGCGCCGTCTTCTCGTCGCGGGTGCCCGAACTGACGCCCACGGAACTTGAACTACGTGTGCAGCACCGTTTGAGGCGCCAGTGCATCACTAGCCCGTACGAGTTGGTCATTCACGAGGCCGCCTTGCGGATCAGAGTCAGCGACCGCGCCGCTTCCCGGACGCAGCTCACCACGCTGTTGCAACTTTCCGAGGCCGACCGCATCACCGTGCGCGTCGTCCCCTTCGACCTGGACGGATTCGCCCGATCCACCAGCGCCATGACCTACGCGGGTGGGGCCGTCGCCAAGCTGGACACAGTGGTACGCGACGTACCCCATGGCTCCGCCTTCATCGACAGTGAGGCGCAACTGGGCGCGTTCCGCACTCGTTTCCGTAAGGTGGAAGCCGTATCGATGAGCCCCGAGCGGTCGCGTGACTTCGTCAACCGACTGGTGAAAGAACTGTGAGGAACGACATGGACAACTGGCGCAAGTCCTCCTACTCGGGTCCGGATGACGGTAACGCCTGCGTGGAGATAGCCAACTCACCCACGCGCGTAGCGATACGCGACTCAAAGACGGCGGCCTTTCCCGCCCGCACCCTCACCTTCCCGGTCACGGCCTTCACCGTCTTCGTCAAGTCACTCAAGCCTTGATCTCCGCCCCGCCGACGACCGGTTCCACAAACCGATGAAGTTGTCCTACTCAAGTCCGACGCACAGAATGACGAAAGGCCCACCGGCTCCGCGCTGATGGGCCTTCCACGGCTGTGTCACTTCCTGTCGCTGTACCCCTCGACCTGTTCGGCGATCTCCTCCAGGGCTTCCGCTCCGATGACCTCTTCGAGGGAGTCACCCACGAACTGTCGGGCTCGGGCGAGTCGCGCCGGAAGTCCGTACTCCACCACATAATCGAGGAGTATGCGCGGATCTGCTCCTGCCCCAATACGGGACAGCACCCGATCCAGAGACACTACGTACTCCTCCAGATCTTGGAACAGACCAGTGAAGCCCGCCAATTCCACCGAAATGCTTCGCGTCACGCCTCTCACCTTTTTACTCGGATGTTCTTGACCGGGAGATCACCGTCGGCAACCCATTCGGTAATGCCCATCGTTGAATTGTACCGCGATTGCACTCGGCTGGCCGGAACGTCGAATTCGAGCACATAGTTGCCTCTGCCGCGTCCGATTCCCAGCGTGGACTCGGCGTCACGAGGACTCATCGGCTTCCCCTTCGCCGGGACCAGGAAGACCTTGTTCTGGTCGCTCGCCCTGATGATGCCGCTCTCCTGGATTCCCTTCTTGCCCTTGGCATTCGTGTAATGCCGCATACGTACCATCGCTTCAGCGGCGTTGTCGCCACCCGAAGGACAGTTGTGGACCAGGACCGGCGCGGCCCCCGCCGCCACGAAGAACGTGTGGGCCCGGTCGACTGTCAGGTTGTGGACCGTCGCGCCCTGGGTCCATGCCCGGACCGCCGTCAGTTCGACCTTCGTGCCCGAGCCCGTGCTCAGCCACTGGCCCGGCTTCAGGTCGCCGGCGTCGAGCCATTCCTTCAGGTCGGGGACCCAGAAGGGGTGGCCCTCGGTGGCGGTCAGGACCGCCGTCGCGTCGCCCGCCGCGCCGTCCGTGTCGATCGTCAGGGCCACCAGGTGCTTCTCGCCCTTGCCGGTGATCGTGTCGGTGACCTGCTCCGAGGACGACTTGCCCGTCGTCGGGTCGCTGGCCTTCACCGAGTCGCCTACCTCGACGTCCTCGATGGGTTTGCGGGTGCCGTCCGCCATCAGGACCAGCGTGCCTTCGGTGAAGCTGTTGGCCGAGGCCGCCAGGCTCGCCCCGTCCACCGCGCAGGACGTGTACTCCACCGCCGTGTCCAGCTTGTCCGCGGCTTCCGCGATCTTGTCGCCGTACTTGGCCGCCTTGGACGCCATCCGCCCGGCCTTGGCCGCGCGGACCACACCCGCTCCCGCGCCGCCCAGGGCGACACCGGCCACCGTGGCCGCCGCCCAGGCGCACGCCTCCATGTCGCCCTTGGTGAGGCAGTTCTTGAAGTCGTTGAAACCGGAGGCTTCAGCCGCGATCTCCAGGCCCGCCTTTAGGCCGTCCCGGATGTAGGGGGCCGCCGCGCGGGCGAATTCGGTCGCGGCCTCCACCGCGGCGGACACCGTCTCCACGACCTCGCCGGCCGCCGCCACCACCGCGTCGCGCAGGTCGGTCGCCGCCTGGGCCGCGTCCGCGATGACGTTGCGGGCGGTGTCCACGATCTGCGCCGGCAGGTTCGCCGCCGCCGACACGATGTCCTTCGTCACCGCGATCAGCGGTTTGATCGCTGCCGCTATCTCGGGGAGCGGGCTGTGCTGGATCGCGTAGGTGACCGCCTGCTTGGCCTTCGCGGTGATGGCCTTCGCACGGGCCACCGCCGCGCGCTTCGCCGCCGCCGCCTTCTCACGGGCCCACGCCGCCACCGACTTCGCCGCCGCCGATGCCTTGCTCGCCACCCAGCTGACGGCTGACGACACCTTCTGCGCTACCCACTTCACCGCGGACTTGGCCTTGTTGTAGACCCACTTGGCCGCGTTGCTGATGGCCCGGCCGACCGCCTTCACCGCGGAGACAGCGAACCGCCACGCGCTCCTGACGACCGACTTGACCTTGCTGGCCACCTTCTTGACGCCACGCTTGATGGCGCTGCCGACCTTCTTCACGCCGGAGGCGACCTTCTTGCACCAGCCGCAGCTGGGCCAGTGGCCGTCGGAGTCGACGTAGTCCAGCGGTGCGCCCGCGCCGTAGGTGTAGCGGTTGGCGAGGATGGAGGCGCCGCCCGCGTAGTTCACCGAGTCGCGGGAGTCGAAGGTGCCGGTGTCCGAGTTGTACCAGCGGGCCCCCATGTTCACCTGGTCGGTGTCGGGGTCGGTGTAGTCGCCCTGGTAGCCGAGTTCGCCCGCGACATCCGAGCCGGTGGTGGTCTCGTCGGACTCCACCTCCTCGCCGAACGGGCTGTACGTCTCCGTGCCGGACAGCTCCGTCAGGTCCGAGTCGGTCGCGTCGAAGTCGCCGACCACGTCGCCGTGGGAGTCGCTCAGCACGAGTTGCGCGGTGCCGTTCTCCGAGACCGACATCAGCTCGTCCAGCGGGCCGCGGCCGTAGACGGACGTGCCGTCGCCGGTCGGGTCGGGGCTGAGGCCCGCGTAGGTGAAGTCGGTGCCGTTGCGGGAGTCGACGCGGTCCAGGGAGTCGTAGTCGTACGACACGTCGCCGGCCTGGAGCAGGCGGTCGAAGGCGTCGAAGGCGAAGTCCTCGGTCAGCCCGGAGCTGGTCCGGGAGGCCAGGGTGCCGCGCTCGGAGTAGGTGTAGGTGTAGTCGCCGTCGGACTGGACGCGGTTGCGTTCGTCGTAGACGGCGGTCTTGTCGCCCTCCTTGACGCGGTTGCCGGAGTCGTCCCACGCGTAGGCGGTGGTGTCGTCGCCGGCGGTCCAGGAGGTGAGGCGGCCGGCCTGGTCGTAGCCGTAGGTGTTGTCGGCCGCGTTGCTGCCGGTGACCTTCTTCGAGGTGAGGTGGTCGTTGTCGTCGTAGCCGTAGTCGATGGAGGTGACGGCCTGGCCGCTGCTGTTGGCCAGGGTGTCGGTGTCGATGCGGCCGAGGTCGTCGTAGCCGTAGGTGCGGCTCTGTCCGGCGCCGTAGGAGACCTGCCGCAGTGTGCCGGAGGTGTCGTAGGAGTAACCCTGGCTGGTGCCGGTCAGGGCGTCCCGCGCGGTGCTGAGCTGCTGCTTGGTGTAGGTGAACAGGGACGTGCCGGCGGCGTCGGTGCGGCTGGTCAGCAGGCCGTCGTCGTCGTACTCGTAGCTCGCCTCACCGGAGGGGCCCTCGGCCGACAGCAGCAGGCCGCGGTCGTCGTAGCTGTAGGTGTTGTCGCCGTCGGGGGTGGCGGCCGAGGTGAGGCGGCCGGCCGCGTCGTAGCCGTAGGAGCGGTCGGCGGTGGCGGTCTCGGCGCCGGTGCCGGTCTCCTTCACCAGCAGGCCGGTGTTGTCGTAGACGCGGTCCTGGGTGACACCGCCCGGGGCGGTCGCCCGGACCGCCTGGCCGACGGCGTCGTAGGACGTCGTCCAGGTGCGGTCGGCGGCGTCCGGGTCGGCGTCGGTGGCCGGTTCGATCACCGACTCGGCGAGGCCGAGGGTGTTGAAGGTGTAGGTGGTGGAGTTGGATCGGCCGTCGGTGTAGCGGGTTCGGTTGCCCGCCGCGTCGTAGCCGAAGGACGTGGTGATGGAGTCGGTGTCGGAGACCGGCTCGGTCTGCTCGGTGAGCCGGCCCAGCGCGTCGTAGGCGTAGCTGGTGGTGTGGCCCAGCGGGTCGGTCGACGCCACCAGGTTGCCCGCGTCGTCGTAGTCGTAGCCGATGGTGCGCAGCGGGTTGCTGTTCGGGGCCAGGTCGGACTCGGAGACCAGGCGCCCCGCCTGGTCGTACAGGAGCGCGGAGGTGCGGCCGAGGCCGTCGGCGCGGCGGACCTCGCGGCCGGCCAGGTCGTAGCCGAACTCGGTGACCGTGCCGCTCGGCTCGGTCATCCGGATGATCTGGCCGAGGCTGTCGTAGGTGAACGACGACTTGGCGCCGCTGGGGTCGGTCTGCTCGGTGACGTTGCCCGCGTCGTCGTAGGTGTAGCGGGTGGTGAACGCGTCGTCGTACGGCTTGCGTTCGAGCTGGGTCTGGGTGACCGGGCGGTCCAGGTCGTCGTAGGTGGTCTCGGCGCGGGCGCCGGTCGGGCCGGTGACGGAGAGGACCTCGCCGGTGCGGGTGTAGCTGTACTTCCACTGGGCGCGGGCGTCGCCGGTACCGGTGGGCTCGTCGCGGGTGGTGACCCGGTTCAGCCGGTCGTAGCCGTAGCGGGTGACCTGGTCGAGCGGGTCGGTGGCCGCCACCACGTTGCCGAGCGCGTCGTACTCGTACCTGGTGGTCGGGGTGACCGGGGTGCTCGTGCCGGGCGCGGTGTACGCGGCCGACGAGGCGGTGGTCTGCCGGCCCAGCCGGTCGTACGCGGCGCGGCTGATGTTGCCCAGCGGGTCCTGGGTGGAGGTGGCGGCGCCGTAGGTGTCGTAGCCGACGATGCTCAGCGCGCGGGTGCTGGTGGCGGCGCCGCCGTTCTGCTCGGCGTCGGCGGCGGGGGCCAGCACGGAGATCTGGCGGCCCAGCGCGTCGTAGCCGTAGTCGGTGACGTTCCCGGCGGGGTCGGTCACGGACTTCGTCAGGCCGCGCTGGTCGTACTCGTAGGCCGTGGTCAGCGTCTCGGTGCCGTTGGTGACGATCTCCCTGACGGCGTTGCCCGCGGTGTCGTACTTGTAGTCGACCTGCTCGGGGGTGGCGCTCACCGGCCACGGCACGTGGGAGGGGTTGCCGCCGCTCTTCGTCGTGATGACGTTGCCGGCCTGGTCGTAGCTGTAGGTGGTGGAGCGGGCCAGGCCGTCGGGGTCGGTGATGGTGGAGGCGACGCGGCCGACGGGGTCGTAGGTCGTCCTGGTGACGCTCTGCCCGTTGTCGGTGGTCTCCTTGGTGACGTTGCCGGCGCCGTCGTACTCGTTGGCCTCCACGACGATGTCGCGGGTGGTGCCGTCGGCGTTGTGGAAGCCCTTGAGGGTGATGGACTTGACCAGGTCGTCGCCGTAGTACTGGTACTCCAGGGTGCGGCCCATGGCGTCGGTGTGCTGGGCGAGGCGGCCGGCCATGTCGTAGGCGTAGGACTGCATGACGAGGTCCTCGCCGGAGCCGTCCGCGCCGTCGGGGTCGCCGTCCCAGTCGGTCAGGCGCACCTCGGCGATCATGTTGCGCGCGGTGTAGGCGTACTCGAAGCGGTTGCCGTTGCCGTCGACCATGAAGGTCTGGTTGCCGAACGGGTCGTAGCCGTAGGACGTCTCGTTGCCCTCGGCGTCGGTGACCCGGACCGGGCGGCCGTGGTCGTCGAGTTCGTACGTCATCGAGCGCGGCAGGTCGGCGCCGACGACGTCGTCGATCTCGGTGGCCGTGACCACGCCGTCGGGGTCGTAGGTGCTGGTGGTGCGCTGCTGGTGCTGGGCGCCGGTGACGGCGTCGCCGGTCTGCGGGTCGGTGGAGGAGACCAGACGCGACAGCTTGTCGTAGGTATAGGTGGTGGTGACGCCGTTCGGCTGGCTGTCGGAGATCTCGGTCTCGCTGATCCGCCGGCCGATGGCGTCGTAGGTGTAGCGGGTGATGAGGCCGGACGGCTCGGTCACCTCGGCGATGTCACCGCTGTAGAAGTAGGCGTAGCGGGTGACGGCGCCGCGCGGGTCGGTGCTGGTCTTCAGCAGACCGGTGGGGGTGTTGCCGCCGTCGCGGGCCGGTTCCACGCCGGTGGTGTAGGTGTTGACGACGGAGCCGCTGTCCGGGTTCTTCTGGGTCAGCAGGTTGCCGTTGTCGTCGTACTTGTACGTGGTGAGGTAGCGGTTGTCGGTGGCGCTGGTGGAGCGGGCGTCACGGGTCTCGGTGGGCAGGTCGACCCGCAGGTCCATGTCGTCCAGGCCGGCCGGGTAGGTCGTGTACGACGTGTGGCAGTCGCCCTTGGCCCGGCAGGTGGTCTGGCTGTCGACGTTGCCGCGGTCGTCGTAGCCGACGGTGACGGAGTCACCGGTCTCGCTGGTGGTGACGGTCTGGTAGCCGCGGTCGTCGTAGGTGTAGCTGCGGATCGCGACGCCGTCGACGGGGTGCCGGATGAAGTCGGGGCTGCCGTCGTCGTTGCCCGGCGGGGTGGTGCAGAACATCGGGTCGCCGGGGTCCGGCTCCGTGCAGACCTCGGTGGGCGCGGAGGTGGACGGGGACGGCGAGGGGGTCTCGTCGTACTGGCGGGTGCCCAGGCCCAGGGGTTCGCCGTAGCGCAGCAGCTGCGAGGTCATGCCGTCGTACTCGTAGAAGTACGGCTGGTCGACCGGGTCGTGCACCTCGACGGTGCGGCGCAGGTCGTTCTCGTCGCCGAAGACGGCGGGGGCGCCCACCTCCCAGGTGCCGCCGTTGGCGTCGGTGTACTCGCTGACCCGGTCGCGGGCGGTGTCGTAGGCGACCTCGGCGCCGGTGCGGCCGCTGGGCAGGGTCGTCCTGGTGAGCAGGTCGGCGGCCTTGGTGCCCAGCGCGTAGTGGGTGGAGACCGCCTGGGAGCCCAGCGGGTGGTGGTAGACGGCGACCTCGTCGATGGAGCCCGCGAAGGACCGGGCCTGGGTGCTGCCCCAGCCGGTCCAGCTCGTCGGGGAGCTGGCGCGGGCCGCGCCGATCTGGTTGTAGGTGAGGTTCTGCTCCTGGAGCTGGCCGCCGGCCAGGGTGGCGGCCTGCTTGCCGTCCAGGTAGAGGGTCTGGGTGGCGCCGGACGCGGAGAGCACCGCGTGGTGCCACTTGCCGTCGTTGACGTTGACGCTGGTGGCGGTCATCGGGTGGGCGGTGCCGTCCCAGAACTGGCCGCGCAGCTTGCCGTCGGTGCCGACGTACAGGGTGGGCACGCCGGTGGAGGGAGCGGTGCCCCACGCCTTGTCCTGGTAGCCGATGAGAGGGCCGCCGAGTCCGCCGGCGATGGTCTTGAACCAGACCTCGACGGCCGCGTCCCGGCTGGCCTTGAGGGTGCCGCCGGGCAGCGTGATCCGGGAGGTGGTGCCGTTGAAGGTGGCGGCGGTGGACGGGTCGCCGGTGATCGCGCCGGTCCCGCCGAGGGTGGTGTCGGCGTAGGTGCCGCGGTCCTTGCCGAGGTTGACCTCGATGGCGCTGTCGGCGGTGGTGCCCTCTTCCTCGCCGAGCCGCCAGTACGACTCGGGGCGGGAGTCGCGCACGCCCGCCGCGTAGTGGTTGCCGGCGGTGTAGGTGTAGCCGGTGCAGCCGCCCGTGGGGTCGCAGACCTGGTCCAGGACGTCACCGGTGTAGGTGTAGGTCCAGGAGAGCGCGGACCCGTCGATCGCGTTGGTGACGATCCGGGTGACGTGGCTGCCGGTCCAGGTGAAGGTCAGGGAGCGCTTGCTGCGCGGGTTCTCGGCCTTGGCGAGCTTGCCCCCCGAGTAGGTGTAGTTGACGACGTTGGAGGTGGCGTCGGTGATCTTGACGAGCAGACCGCTGCTGCTGAACGAGTACGTGGTCCCCGACTTGTCCTGGAGCGTCCAGGTGCCCGCGGTGGCCTCCTGGACGAGCTTGGCGAACCGGCCGGGCGGTGGTGCGTAGGAGCCGTCGGGGTTCTTGCCGAAGCGGACGTCGCGGCCGTCCGGGTAGCGGATGACGACGTTGCCGGTGCCGTCGTTGTCGGGGGTGAGCCGGATGTCGTAGCGGGTGGTCCAGCCGGCACCGAAGGCCAGGTCACGGCGCGGGTCGAGGCTGTTGTAGGTGCGTACCAGCGTCATGTCCGGGCCGACGCCGGCCAGGGATGCGTCGACGGCCGAGGTGGCGTAGTTGCCGACCTGCGGGTCGAACTCCCGGTCCTGGCCCTCGCTCAGCCGTGAGGTGATCTCCGGCTGCGGGACGGAGGTGAGCAGCGCGATCTGCGCCGTGGGCACCTCGGTGCTCGCGTCCTTGGCGAAGCCGCGCCACAGGTACGTCTTGTTCCAGGAGAGCTGTCCGGCCGGCACCGAGTAGGCGGGGCTGGACTGGTAGGCGGAGGTGACGCAGTCGACGGGCTTGTCGTCGTCGCCCTTCTCGCAGACCTCGAACTTGTACTGGAGGGTCTGCCCGGCGGGCGCGTCGATGTCGACGGCGCTGGCCCAGAGCTGCGGGCTGAGGGTCTGCGCCTGGTAGCCGTTGGGCGGGTACTGCTCCTGCACCACGGGCGCGATGTCGAAGACCTGGAGGGAGAGCCGGCCGGGGGCGACCTGCTCGTCGGTGAAGACCGGGCCGCCGGACCTCACCATGGAGAAGTCCAGCATGTAGGCGCCCGGCGGGAGCGCCTTGATGGTGGCGGTGAAGGTGGTCTTGGCGCCGTAGGCGACGTTGCTGGTCAGGTTGGCGGCGCGCTGCTGGGTGACCAGCTTGCCGTTCTTGTCGTAGGCCCGGTAGGCCAGGTAGTACGAGCCGGGCGTCCAGGTCTGTCCGCCCTTGTTGGTGACGGCGACCTTGACCTGGCCGGCCTGGTTCTGCAGCACCGGCGGGTCGGGGACGGGCTGGGTGAAGGAGTAGCTCGCGTTGTACGGCGAGTGGGTGACGTACAGCTTGGGCGGGTTGGCCGTGCCGGTGCCGGCGAACCTCTTCCAGGCCAGTGAGTCGGAGGCGGAGGCGCGCACCGACAGGCCGTAGTTGGCCTGGGTGCCGTCGACCCAGCGCTGGACCAGGTCGCGGCCGGACTTGCCGAGGTCGAACAGCTCGGAGGCGGCGGGGCAGGCGGACTTCGACTTGCCGGTGGCTATGTAGCCGTAGGCGAAGGACTTCGACGCGAGACTGGCGCCGACCGAGGGGCCGGGGTAGTCCAGGCCGGTCCCCGCGGACCAGGACCCGGTGACCGGGTGGACCGTCACCGGGCGGGCCTTGCAGGAGGGGGCGTCGTAGTTGGTGAGCTGGAGCTGCGCGCCGAAGATCTTGTGGTGCTTGAGGTCCTCGTCCAGCGAGGGGAAGCCGAGGTAGGTGGCGGTCGCCCCGTCGGCGGTCTTGCCGACCTGGAGTTCCTGGGTGCCGACGACGGAGTCCTTGCCGTCCTTGACGTACACGCCGGTCGAGGCGTCGGTGGTGTCCACGGAGGGGTCGACCTTCACCGGGAAGACCCGCTCCGGGTCGGCCAGCCAGCCGGCGTCGGCGGTCACCCGCAGCGCCTGTCCGCCGTCGGCCCGCTCGACGAGGGAGTAGGTCACGTCCTCGGAGCGGGCGGGGGCGCCCTGCTCGCCGCCGTGCCCGGAGTCCTCCATGAACCCGGCGGGGATGACTCCGGCGGTCCGGCCCTTGTCGTCGACGAGCTGGACGGCGCCGTCCGCGAGCCGGGCGGTCAGCCCGTCCAGGGCGAGCGGGAAGTCGAAGGTGGCCGGGGCGTCGGCCGAGTTCAGGACGAGGGTCTCCTTGACGCCACCGGCCTGCGTCTCGAGCGTCAGGTCGGTGTCCGCGAGGACGTCCCGGTAGGTGACGGCGCTGCCCTCGGCGCTGCCCTGGACGGCGGCGGCGCCGCTCAGGCCGTACGAGAGGGTCTGGCCGCCGGAGAGTTCGACGGTGGCCAGGCGTGCGGCGTCGGCCCGCCGGTCGAGGCGGACGCCGACCGCGTCGGCGGTGTTGCGCCAGCCGTCGCCGTCGGCCCGCAGCTCCGTGTCGATGGGCCGCCAGTCGCCGTCCGCGTCGCGGTAGTTGACCGGCATCGGGGAGACCTCGGTGGTGCGGGTGCCGTCCTCGTTGGCGTAGGTGCGGCTGAACCCGTCGCGCTCGGCGGGCAGTTCCTCGCTGTGCGCGGCGTCGAAGCCGGTGACCTCCGTGGCCGGCGCGGCGACCGGCTCGGCCTTGTTGCGGGCCTTCTTCCCGGCCGCGGCGAGGCTCTGCTCCGCCCCCTTGACCGGGTACTTGGCCCGCAGGGACTTCGGGACCTCGGTGTTGGTGTCGTTCTCGCCGACGAGGTGGTCCTTGCCGTCGGCGGAGGCCCAGCGCTGACCGGGCGCCGAGCGGCCCTCGGGGTCGCCGGGGAACAGCGGGAGGCCGGTGCCGGACAGCTCCAGCGAGCTGACCGCGATGAGCGACGCCAGGAGGATGCCGATGGCCATGCCCCAGCGGCTGCGGCACAGCCGGCGGGCCAGCAGTCTCCGGGCGACTCTCCGGTTGGCAGGCACAGTTCCCCCTCAGGACCGCACGCGGGTCATTAATCGACTTGGCGATCCTGAGAGTTGGGTGAAGATCTCGTCCAGACCGGGCACCGACTGTCCATCTGATTGTCATGTACACCATTCAGCTGTTCATGCTCGCGACACTGCCGCGTTAACCCGGCGCCGCCTAACGTCCCCCTGCCGGGGGGTGCACGATCATGTCGATTCGCCACTCTCCTGCTTGGGATCACCGCTCTGAGCTGGGAGGACATGGATGAGGTCGCCATCGGGCCCGCGCTGCGGCCCGCGCCCGGCCGCGCTGCCGCCGACGGCCGCCGCCCTCCTCATCGTCTTCACATGAACGTCTTCACATGAACGAGGACCGGAGCGACCCCGCTTGCCCGCCGCCCCGCGCCCCGGGGCGGCCAGATCACACGAGTCACAGTCCGGAAGGATGCCGATGAGACCCCTGTCCCGTGGACGGCTCAGCCGTCGCGTCATCGCGATCACCACCGCGGCCGCCGCGCTGCCCATAGCCATGACCACCACCGCGGGCACCGCCCAGGCCGCGGACGACATCACCTGCTCCTCCTCCGGTGCCCTCTACTCGGTCACCACCGCGGGAAGCCTGCTGCGGCGCAACGTCAGCGACCCGGCCGGCGCGACCGGGGCCCTGCCCGAGGCCAGCACCATCGACACCGGCTGGGACCAGTACCCGCGCGTCCTGACCGCCAACGGAGCGACCTTCTACGGCATCAAGTCGGACGGCCTGTACTTCAGCCACCGCGACTCGTCGACCTCGACCTGGGACGTCCACCACCGCAAGATCAGCGACTCCTACTCCAGCTACCGGCTGGACGCCGGCCGCAACAAGATCACCGCCGACCGGGGCGGCAACCTCTGGTTCGTCGACGGCGACGGCGACCTGCGCTACGCGCACTACACCAGCTCCAGCGACACCTGGACCGCGGACAGCAACAAGAAGATCGCCTCGGGCTGGGGCCGCTACAGCTTCATCGTCGCCACCGAACTGGGCGTGGTGTACGGCGTGGACTCCGCCACCGGCAACCTGACCCGCTCGCGCTACGACTTCACCAGCCAGCGGTGGATCGAGCAGCACCGCACGGTCAGCTGGGCGGACTGGCGCGACACCGAGGACCTCACCTCCTTCGGCGGCGACACCATCCTGCGCGTCAAGCCCAACGGAGAGGTCCGCCAGTACCGCTTCCGCGAGGACGCGGGCGACTTCGACCCCTACAACGTGCTCCTCGGCAGCGGCTCCTGGTGGTCCGGTTACACCAGTGTGACCGGCGCGCCGGACGCCTGCCGGCTGACCGCGAGCCACACCCCGGCCAGCCCGACGATCGCTTACGAGTCCTTCACGCCGAACAGCGTCCTCCAGCCGGCCTCCGGGGAGATCGAGTACGCCTACACGGACAACATCGGGCATCTGGTCCACGGCCGGCAGACCGACCCGTCGGACTTCAACTCCGTGCAGTGGACGACCGTCTCGGGCAACGAGGGCTTCTCCGGTCAGCCGCAGCTCGCCGAGCAGCCGGACGGCCGCACCGCGCTGACCGCGCAGAACGTCACCAGCGAGATCTGGTGGCGCCGGCACGCGGCGAGCAGCCCGGACTGGGGTGACTGGGTCAACCTGGCCGGTGCGATGGCCGAGCGCCCGGTCACCGCCAAGACGGCCGACGGGGTCCTCGCGCAGTTCACGGTGGATGCCGACGGCAAGCCCTGGTACCGGATGCAGCAGCGCGCCAACGTCGACTTCATGGGCTGGCTGCCGCTGACCGGCGAGGGCTTCTCCGGTCCGCTCACCGCCGTGACCGTGCGCAACGGCATCCAGCTCTTCGGCACCGACGAGAGCGGCACGCTGCGTACCGCCACGTTCAGCAACGGGGCCGTCGGCGCCTGGACCACCCTGGGCGACCAGGTCATCACCGGCACCCCGTCCGTCGTCGTCTACCCCGGCTACCGCCTCGGTGTCTTCGCCCGCGACACGGCCGGCCACATCATCAGCCTCGCCCAGGCCACCGAGGGCGCCGCCTTCCCCGCCGCCTGGTCGCAGGTCACCGACAAGACCTTCGCCGGTTCCCCGTCGGTCGTCATCAGCCCGCTGACCGGCATCACCGAGATCGTCGCCCGCGCCGAGGACGGCTACACCTACAACACCGGTGAGCAGACCCAGGGCTCCGGCACCTGGCGCACCTGGCAGCAGCTGAACTGGGACACCGCGGCGACCGACCCCACCGCCTTCCTCTACACCAACGCCTCCGGCCCCACCTGGGCCTACACCTTCCGCACCGGCAGCAACCAGACCCGCGTCTACGAGGCCGGCGCCACCGGTGCCGCCGCCCGTTCCGCCGGCGGCGCCAAGCCCGCGCCCACCTTCACCGCGCACGAGCTCCCGGCGCCGCCCGCCGAGTGACCGTGCCGCACGGACCGGCCGGGGCGGGCGCCGACGCGGCGCCTGCCCCGGGCCTCACCACGTGTGCCGCATCCACACGTTCGGCTCGACGTACACCGCGTACCCGTGGTCCGGTTCGCAGCGCACCGGCACCAGGGCGCCGGGCACCTCGATCTCCCCCGCCGTGTCGAAGGGCAGGCCCGTCCAGCGGCGCCAGTCCGTCAGCGGGGCGGCGACGGTCATGGAGGCCGGGGCCACGGAGTCGATGACGGCACCCGCTCGGGCGTGGACCCGCAGCCACGGGTCGTGGGGCAGCCCGTCGGCACGTACGCGATGGGCGTACGCCCCGATCGGGGTGCGGGGTTCGAGGTGCTTGGCGCTGGGGCGGACGGGGGCGACGACCTCGCGGAAGCCGGCGGCGCGGGCGTGTTCGCGCATCGCGCCCAGCATCAGCGCCGACAGGCCGCGGCCCTGCGCGTGCGGGGCGACGACGACGGATATCGCACTGACCGTGTCGGGCACGGCCCCGTGCCGCAGGTCGGCGAAGGCCCACGCCAGCACCTCGTCCCAGCCCCGGGCGGGCAGCGTGCCCCGCCCCTCGGCGGCGAGCGCGAAGGGCACGCTGTGGGCGTGGGCGACTATCTCGCCGTGCTCGTCCTCGGCGAACTGCACGTACTCGGGGAGTTCGGCGGCGATCCGGGGGTAATGGGCGTTGCCCACCAGGTCGTTGACGATGAACTCCGGCCAGCTGTCGGCCATGCCGAGGACCCGCTCGCGCAGGTCGGGGCGGTCGGCGAGATTCGACGTCGTCAGCTTCATGGGGCCACCGTAGGCGGGCCGGCGGTGACCCCGGCAGTGTTCACGCCCGGGTCAGCCCCCGCACTGCGCCGTCATCTTCTCCTTGTCCGCGGCTGTCACCGGCAGTTCGTACTTCACGGCGACCTGGGCGACCCGGACCGCGTAGGCGCAGCGGATCTTCTTGTTGGGCGGGAGCCAGGAGGCGGGTCCCGAGTCGCTCTTGGAGGAGTTGGCGGAGCCGTCGACCGGGATGAGGTTGAGGGGGTCGTTGGCGAGCTGCCGCCGCTTCTTCTCGTCCCAGCGGGCGGAGCCCATCTGCCAGCTGTAGGAGAGCGGGACGACGTGGTCGATCTGCACCTCGGCGGCGTCCTCCTTGCGCCACTCGATGGTCTTGGCGGTGTAGGGGTCGTCCAGGGTCATGGAGATGACGACGCAGTCCGACCCGGACTTGAACTTCACGTCCTCGCCGTCGCGCTGGAGGACGTCGTTGCGGGTGTCGCAGCCGTTGCGGGCGAACGGCACGCCGTCGGCCGTGTCCATCCACGCGTAGCCGAACTCGTCGCGGTCGTAGCCCGTCTTGGGGCCGCGGCCCTTGGTCTCCACCTTCTCGATCAGCTCGCGGGCCTTCGTCTCCTCGGCCTCGCCCGACACCACCGCGAGGCCCGGCTTGGTGCCGTCCGGGTTGTCGAACGGGCTGGCCGCCCGTCCGGCGGGCGCCTCGGACGCGCTCCCGCCCCCGCCGCTGCCGCTTTCGCTCCCGCTTCCGCTTCCCTTCGCGGAGTCGGCGCCGTCCAGCCCCTCACATCCGGTGGCCAGGAGCAGCGCCGCGCACACGGCCACTCCGGTTCGCATCCTGCCGTGACGTTTCACCTGGGTGCCTCCCCTTTTCTCGTTCGTCCGCTTCACGGTAGCGAGGGAGAGGTCCAGACCATAGGGGCCCTTAACGGGCATACCCGACCATTCGGACGTACGGTGGATGTCGAGGCACGTCCGGAAGGAGATCCGCATGGGCATCTTCGACAAGATGAAGAGCATGGTCGGCAAGGACAAGGACAAGTCGCGCAAGCTGTCCGACGCCGCCGAGAAGCAGGTCAATCAGCGGACCGGCGGCAAGTACGAGAAGCAGGTCGACGCCGCGCAGCAGCAGGCCGAGGACCGGATGGGCATGGGCAAGCGGGGCGGCGGCCGGCCGGACCAGCGGTAGACGTTCCCCGACGTGCGGCCGTCCGCGGTGCCGATGGGCACCGCGGACGGCTCCGCTCTGTCCGGGCCCGGTTGACCTGGTGTTTCACGGACGTGCGAGCGAAAGCGCGGGCCGCCCTGGACCTGCGGGGCCGGCCGCCGCCTCCCGCGGCCCGCTACGACCCGGGGACGGGCGTCACGACCCGACGACGGACGTCAGGAACTCCCCGACCCACCCCAGCAGCTCCCGGCCGACGAGCGGCTTGCCGCCCACCTTCGCGGTCTTCGGACGCGGTACCAGAACCTGGTGCGCGGTCGCCTTGATGACGCTCCCCGGGTAGAGCCGCTTGAGCCTCAACTCCTGGGACTCCCGCAGCTCCACGGGGGCGAAGCGGATGTTGTTGCCTTGGAGCACGATCTCCCCGACGGCGCACGCCCGCGCGAGCATCCGCAGCCCCGCGACCAGCAGCAGGTTCTCCACCGGCTCGGGAAGTTTGCCGTACCGGTCGACGAGTTCCTCGCGTACGGCCCTGATGTCCTCCTCGCTGTTGGCGGAGGCGATGGAGCGGTACGCCTGGAGACGGAGCCGCTCGCCGGGGGCGTAGTCGTGCGGGACGTGCGCGTCGACCGGCAGCTCGATCTTGACTTCGAGCGGCGGCTCCTCCTCCACGCCGCCCTCCAGGGAGGCCCGGTAGTCCGCGACGGCCTCGCCGACCATGCGGACGTAGAGGTCGAAGCCGACGCCCGCGATATGGCCGGACTGCTCGCCGCCGAGGAGGTTGCCCGCGCCGCGGATCTCCAGGTCCTTCATCGCGACGTACATGCCCGCGCCCATCTCGGTGTGCTGGGCGATGGTCGCGAGCCGCTCGTGCGCGGTCTCGGTCAGCGGCTTCTCCGGCGGGTAGAGGAAGTAGGCGTAGCCGCGCTCCCGCCCGCGCCCCACCCGGCCGCGCAGCTGGTGGAGCTGGCTGAGGCCGAAGTTGTCGCCGCGCTCCACGATCAGGGTGTTGGCGTTGGAGATGTCGATGCCGGACTCGACGATCGTGGTGGAGACGAGGACGTCGAACCGCTTCTCCCAGAAGTCGACGACGACCTTCTCCAGCGCCTGCTCGGACATCTGGCCGTGCGCGGTGGCGATCCGCGCCTCGGGGACGATCTCGCGCAGCCGGGCGGCGGCCCGGTCGATGGACTCGACGCGGTTGTGGATGTAGAAGACCTGGCCCTCGCGGAGCAGTTCGCGGCGGATCGCGGCGCCGATCTGCTTCTGCTCGTACGGTCCGACGAAGGTCAGCACCGGGTGGCGCTCCTCCGGCGGGGTGGTGATCGTCGACATCTCGCGGATGCCGGTGACCGCCATCTCCAGGGTGCGCGGGATGGGGGTGGCGGACATGGTCAGCACGTCGACGTTGGCGCGGAGCTTCTTCAGCTGCTCCTTGTGCTCGACGCCGAAGCGCTGCTCCTCGTCGACGATGACCAGGCCGAGGTCCTTGAACTTGGTCTCGGAGGAGAACAGCCGGTGGGTGCCGATGACGATGTCCACGGAGCCGTCGCGCAGCCCCTCCAGTGTCGCCTTGGACTCGGTGTCGGTCTGGAACCGGGAGAGCGCCCGCACGTTCACCGGGAACTGCGCGTACCGCTCGCTGAACGTCCCGAAGTGCTGCTGCACGAGGAGCGTGGTGGGCACGAGGACGGCCACCTGCTTGCCGTCCTGTACGGCCTTGAAGGCGGCGCGGACCGCGATCTCGGTCTTGCCGTAGCCGACGTCGCCGCAGATCAGGCGGTCCATCGGGACCGTCTTCTCCATGTCCTCCTTGACCTCGGCGATGGTGGTGAGCTGGTCGGGCGTCTCCGCGTAGGGGAAGGCGTCCTCCAGCTCGCGCTGCCAGGGGGTGTCGGAGCCGAAGGCGTGGCCGGGGGCCGCCATCCGGGCGCTGTAGAGCTTGATGAGATCGGCGGCGATCTCCTTGACCGCCTTCTTCGCGCGGGCCTTGGTCTTGGTCCAGTCGGCGCCGCCGAGCCGGTGCAGGGTGGGGGCCTCGCCGCCGACGTACTTGGTGATCTGCTCCAGCTGGTCGGTGGGGATGTACAGCCGGTCGCCGGGCTGGCCGCGCTTGGCGGGGGCGTACTCCACGACCAGGTACTCGCGGGTGGCGCCCTGCACGGTGCGCTGGACCATCTCGATGTAGCGGCCGACGCCGTGGCTCTCGTGGACGATGTAGTCGCCCGGCTCCAGGGTGAGCGGGTCGATGGTCTTGCGGCGCCGGGCCGGCATCCGGGCGCCGTCCTTGCCGGCCGCCTTCTGCCCGGAGAGGTCGGTCTCGGTGAGGACGGCGAGGCGCAGCGCCGGGTCGATGAAGCCGTGGTCGATCGATCCGCAGGCGACGTGGACGACGGAGGGGCTCAGCTCGCCGAGGCCGGCGGAACCCGCGCCGGGGACGGTGAGGCGGGCGGCGATGCCCTCGCCGCCGAGCACCTCGACCGTGCGGGAGGCCGTGCCGTGGCCCTCGGTGACGTAGGCGACGCGCCAGCCGTCGGCGAGCCAGCCCTTGGTGTCGGCGAGCGCCTTCGCGGTGTCGCCGCGGTAGGTCTCGGGGGCGTGCATGCCGAGCTTGAGGGTGTCGGCCTCCTCCATGACGTCGTCGGCGGCGAACGGCGACACCGACCACCACATCATGCCCAGCTCGCGGGCGTGCTCCCGGACGTCGGCGATGGACCACAGGGAGGCCGCGTCGACGTCGATGGGCGCCTCTCCCCCGCCGGCGGTGGCCGCCCACGACGCCTGGAGGAACTCCTGGCTGGTCGCCACCAGGTCGGCGGCGCGGGTCCTGACCCGCTCGGGGTCGCAGACGACGGCCATGGAGTCGTCCGGCAGGACGTCGAGGAGCAGTTCCATGTCGTCCACGAGAACGGGCGCGAGGGACTCCATGCCCTCCACCGCGATCCCCTCGGCGATCTTGCCGAGCAGTTCGCCCAGCTCGGGGTGGCGCTCGGCGAGGACCCGCGCCCGTTCCCGTACGTCGTCGGTGAGCAGCAGCTCACGGCAGGGCGGCGCCCACAGGCCGTGCTCGGCGACCTCAAGAGAGCGCTGGTCGGCGACCTTGAAGTAGCGGATCTCCTCTACGTCGTCGCCCCAGAACTCGATGCGCAGGGGGTGTTCCTCGGTCGGCGGGAACACGTCGAGGATGCCGCCGCGGACGGCGAACTCGCCGCGCTTCTCGACCAGCTCCACGCGCGCGTAGGCGGCGGCGCCGAGTGCCCGCACGACCTCGTCGAGGTCGGCGGTCTGCCCGCCGCGCAGCGCCACCGGCTCCAGCTCCCCGAGCCCCTTGACCTGCGGCTGGAGCACGGAGCGCACGGGTGCGACGACGACGGAGACCGGGCCGGTCTCGGGGTCGTCGGGACGGGGGTGGACCAGCCTCCGCAGCACGGCGAGCCGTCGTCCCACGGTGTCGCTGCGGGGGCTGAGCCGCTCGTGCGGCAGCGTCTCCCAGGACGGGTACTCGACCACACCCTCCGACGGCAGCAGCGAGCGCAGGGCCGCGGCCAGGTCCTCGGCCTCCCGGCCCGTCGCGGTCACGGCGAGCACGGGGCGGCCCGTGTCGCGGGCCAGTGCGGCGACCGCGAAGGGGCGGGCCGCGGGCGGGCCGACCAGGTCGACGTGCATGCGGTTGCCGTCGGAGGCCGCCGCGATCGCTTCCGCGAGGGCGGTGTCCTTGACGACGGCATCGAGCAGACCGTGCAGGCTCATGGAGGGGCGCTTTCCGTGCCGGAGGTGGACGAACACGTGGACAACAGACAACACGACAGGCCCGACACGCGGTGCGGGCCGGGGGTGTCCAGGGTACGTCGCCTCGGCGGCGTTCACCCGTTGAGGCGATCGCCGGCGGCGGGCCGGGCACGCGCGCGGCGCCGGGGAGTCGTGGTGACTCCCCGGCGCCGTCCCCCGTGTCCCCCGTGCACGGTGGTCCTGGTGGGCTACTCCGTCGCGATCGCGTTCAGTACGTTCATCCGGCCCGCCCGGAAGGCCGGGATCAGGGCCGCGAAGAGGCCCACGAAGGCCGAGGCGACGAAGACCGTGGTGATCGTCGGCCACGGGATGTCCAGGACGTTCAGCCCCTCCAGGGCGAGGAGCCGCTGGGCGGTGGTGCCCCAGCCCATGCCCAGGCCGAGGCCGAGCAGGGCGCCGAAGAGGGCGATGACCACGGACTCCATGCGGATCATGCGGCGCAGCTGCCGGCGGGAGAGGCCGATGGCCCGCATCAGGCCGATCTCCCGGGTCCGCTCGACCACCGACAGCGCCAGGGTGTTCACCACGCCCAGCACCGCGACGACGATCGCCAGGGCGAGCAGGCCGTAGACCATGTTGAGCAACTGGCCGACCTGGTCCTTCAGCTCCTGCTTGTAGTCGGCCTGGTTGCGCACCTGGTACTGCGGGTAGGGGTCGAGCGCCTTCTTCAGCGCGGTGTACGCCTGCTCCTCCTGGCCGTCCTTCGCCGCCGCGAACATGATGGTGTTCGGCGGGACGCGGTCGGCGGGCAGGTACTTCCGCAGCGTGTCCATGCTGATGTACCGGGCGCCCTGGTCGATGGCGGTGGCGTCGTCGGTGACCGCGGCGACCTTCAGCTTCGCCGTGGCGCCGCCCTCGAAGGCGACGGCGATGGTGTCGCCGACCTTCACCCCGTGCGCCTCGGCGTACTCCGAACCGACCGCCATGGCGTCCGTGGCGTACGCGGCGGACAGGTCGCCGGCCGTCGTCGGGCGGCGCAGGTCCTGCGCGTAGGTCGGGTCGGCGGCGGTGACGCCGTCGTCGTCCTTCTTGCCGTCGGGCGAGGTCAGCGTGGCGTCCAGCATCTTGTACCGGGTGACGTGGTCCAGCCCCGGCGTGTCCCGCATCGCCTTCTCGGCCTGCGGCACGATCCGCTGGTCGCCCTCGACGATGAAGTCCGCGCCGACCGACCTGTCCAGTTCGCTGGTGGCCGAGGCGACCATCGAGGAGCCGACCACCGACAGGCAGGCCACCAGGGCCAGGCCGATCATCAGGGCCGCGCCGGTGGCGCCGGTGCGCCGCGGGTTGCGCAGGGCGTTGCGCTCCGCCATCCGGCCGACCGGCCCGAACATCCGCAGCAGCACCGCGCTGATCACCCGGACGACCGCGCCGGCCAGCAGCGGGCCGATCACGACGAACCCGATCAGGGAGAGCACCACGCCGAGGCCGAGCAGCGAGGCCCCGTCGGCGGCCTTGTCGGCCTGGGCCGCGGCGTAGAGCGCCGCGCCGCCCGCGCCGGTCAGCAGCAGGCCGATCGCGCCCCGGACGCGGCCGGCGCGGCCGTCGGCCGGGGTGCCGGCGTCGCGCAGCGCGGCCATCGGGGAGACCTTGCCGGCCCGGCGGGCCGGGAGGTACGCGGCGAGGACGGTGACGACGACGCCGAGGACCAGGCCCACCACCGGGGTGGTCACCTTCACGGTGAGGTCGTCGGTGGACAGGTTCATCCCCGCGGCGCCCATCAGCTTCATCAGGCCGACGGCGATGCCGACCCCGGCCGCGACGCCGAGGACCGAGCCGACGACGCCGAGGAACAGCGCCTCGATCAGCACCGACCGGTTGACCTGGCGGCGGGAGGAGCCGATGGCCCGCATCAGGCCGATCTCCCGGGTGCGCTGGGCGACCAGCATCGAGAAGGTGTTGATGATCAGGAAGATGCCGACCAGGAAGGCGATGCCGGCGAAGCCGAGCATGGCGTACTTGATGACGCCGAGGAACTCGTCGATGTCGGCGCGGCCCTCGTCCGACGCCTCCTTCGCGGTCTGGATCTTGTAGGTGGAGCCGCCCAGGGCCTCGGTGACGTTCCGCTTGAGCGCGGTGTCGTCGACGCCGGGCGCGGCGGTGACGTTGAACTGGCTGAACCGGCCGGCGGAGCCGAGCAGTTCCCGCTGGGCGGTGGGGGTGTCGAGGTAGACGACGGCCGCGCCCGGGTTGGTGACGGTGAAGGAGGCTATGCCGACGATCCGCGTGGTGAAGTCGCCGGTCTGCGCGATGGTGCGCAGTTCGTCGCCGATCTCCAGGCCGTGCTTGTCGGCGGTGTCGGCGTCGACCATCGCCTCGGTCGGCCCGCGCGGGGCGTGTCCGGAGGTGATCTCCATCGACCGCAGGTCGTTCTCGGTCCAGTTGCCGGCCATGGTCGGGGCGCCGTTGGTGGCGCCCACGTTGTCGTTGTCCCTGTCGACGACGGTCACGTTCATCGAGACGACCGCGCCCTCGACCGCCCCGACACCCTCAGCGGAGCCGATCCTGTCCAGGGCGGAGGCAGGCAGTGACTCCGGGACGCCGCTCTGCGAGGCGTCCTCGTCGTCGTCGCCCTCGGGGGCGACCGTCACGTCGGAGGAGGTGACGGCGAAGAGCTTGTCGAACGTCGTGTTCATGGTGTCGGTGAACACCAGCGTGCCGGAGACGAACGCCACCGACAGCAGCACCGCCACCGCCGAGAGGGCCATCCGCCCCTTGTGCGCGAGGAAGTTGCGCAGGGAGGTCTTCAGCACGGTCATGACGTACGCCCCCGGGCGTCGAAGTCCTTCATCCTGTCCAGGACCTGGTCGGCGGTGGGGGCGCGCATCTCGTCGACGATGCGGCCGTCGGCGAGGAAGAGCACGCGGTCCGCGTAGCCGGCGGCGACGGGGTCGTGGGTGACCATGACGATGGTCTGGCCCAGCTCGTCGACGGACGTGCGCAGGAAGCCCAGTACCTCCGCGCCCGCGCGGGAGTCGAGGTTGCCGGTCGGCTCGTCCCCGAAGATGATCTCGGGCCGCGCGGCGAGCGCCCGCGCCACGGCCACACGCTGCTGCTGGCCGCCGGAGAGCTGGCTGGGCCGGTGCTTGAGCCGCCCCGCGAGTCCCACGGTGTCCACGACCCGCTTCAGCCACTCACGGTCGGGCCCGCGCCCGGCGATGTCCATGGGCAGCGTGATGTTCTCCAGCGCGCTCAGCGTCGGGAGCAGGTTGAACGCCTGGAAGATGAAGCCGACGCGGTCCCGGCGCAGCCGGGTGAGCTTCTTGTCCTTCAGCCCGGTGATCTCGGTGTCGTCCAGGAAGATCTGACCGGAGGTCACGGTGTCGAGGCCGGCGAGGCAGTGCATCAGGGTGGACTTGCCGGAGCCCGAGGGACCCATGATCGCGGTGAACTCGCCGCGGGCGATGTCCACGTCCACGTGGTCCAGGGCGACGACCTTGGTCTCCCCCGACCCGTAGGCCTTCACGACCTGCCGCGCCCGCGCGGCGACGGCCGTACGCCCTGAGGTGCTCCCAGCCCTGGGAATGGTCACGGCCGATGTCATGGCAAGTCTCCTATGTCGGTCATCAGGTGAGCCGCCGGTGCCGGCGGGAAGTCGTGTGCTGCGGGATCGGCTGTTCGGTGTCGCAAGTCTGGCCGCCGCGGGGGGCCGTCCGCGATGGTGTCCAGCGCAGTCTTCGACGGGGGAAAACCCCACCCCCGCCCCTGCGGTTCACCGCCCCCCAGCGGCGTAAGGCCAGATTAAGGACGCCGCACCCGACGTCTCGTCCTCCGGCGGTACGAACCCTCCCCGAGCCGTAGTACGGAGGTACCCCTAGGGGCGCTCCCCCTGCCGGGGGAGGGCGTCTGAGGGTCGCTCTCCTCCCTTCGGTGCACCCGGCGTCCGCCCTCCCGCCGCACGGGCCCCAAGTGCGAAGCTGTCCACGCGAGTTGCGTGTACGGGGAAAACAGAGGGAGGGGTCAGGGTGGACGGCACCAGGGACGCGGTACGCGGCACCGTGGAGGCCGCCGGGAGCGGCAGGCGCGGTCCGGTCGTCGCCGCGCTCATGCTCGCGATGGCGCTGGCGGCCCTCGACTCCACGATCGTCTCCACCGCCGTCCCGCAGATCGTCGGCGACCTCGGCGGGTTCTCCGTCTTCTCCTGGCTCTTCTCCGGCTATCTGCTGGCCGTCACCGTGACCCTGCCGGTGTACGGCAAGCTCTCCGACACCTTCGGCCGCAAGCCGGTGCTTGTCGTGGGCGCCGTCCTCTTCCTGCTGGGCTCGCTGCTGTGCGCGGTCGCCTGGAACATGGCCGCGCTGATCGCCTTCCGCGTCGTCCAGGGGCTGGGCGGCGGCGCGCTCCAGGGCACGGTGCAGACCCTCGCCGCCGACCTGTACCCGCTGAAGGAGCGCCCGAGGATACAGGCCCGGCTCTCCACCGTCTGGGCCCTGTCCGCGGTGGCCGGCCCCGGCATCGGCGGGGTGCTCGCGTCGTACGCCGACTGGCGGTGGATCTTCCTCGTCAACCTGCCGGTCGGTACGGTCGCCCTCTGGCTGATCGTCCGCCATCTGCACGAGCCGCGCCGGGGCGGCGACGCGCCACGCGCGCGTGTCGACTGGGCGGGCGCGCTGGCGGTGTTCGCGTGCGGCGGCGTTCTGCTCACCGCGCTGGTGCAGGGCGGGGTGGCCTGGCCCTGGCTGTCCGCGCCGTCGCTCGCCCTGTTCGGTACGGGGTCGGCGCTGCTGGCGGCCGTGGTGGTGATCGAGCGCCGCGCGGCCGACCCGATCATGCCGGGCTGGGTGTGGCGGCGCCCTACGATCGCCGCGGTCAATCTGGCGCTCGGCGCGCTGGGCCTGCTGATGGTGGCGCCGACGGTGTTCCTGCCGACGTACGCGCAGTCGGTGCTGGGCCTGGCGCCGGTGGCCGCCGGGTTCGTGCTGTCGGTGTGGACGCTGAGCTGGCCGGTGTCGGCGGCGCTGAGCCAGCACGTGTACCGCCGGATCGGGTTCCGCGACACGGCGCTGCTCGGCATCGGCACGGCGTCGCTGATCCTGTCCGCGTTCCCGTTCCTGCCCTACCCCGGGGCGGCGTGGCAGCCGGCGCTGCTGATGCTGCTGCTCGGCGCGGCGCTCGGCCTCTTCCAGCTCCCGCTGATCGTCGGGGTGCAGTCGACGGTCGGCTGGGCGGAGCGGGGCACCGCCACCGCGTCCGTGCTGTTCTGCCGCCAGACCGGGCAGACCGTCGGCGCGGCGGTCTTCGGCGCGATCGCCAACGGGGTGCTGGCCGCGCGGCTCGGCAGCGGCGACCTGGACTCGGTGACCCGGGCCCTGGACCCGGGCACGGCGAGCGAGTCGGCCCGGCACGCGATCGCCGACGCCGTCGACGCCGTGTACCTGGGCGCGGCGGGGGCGGCGGCGGTGGCGTTCCTGGTGCTGCTGACGCTGGCGCCGCGGAGGTTCCCGGTGCTCGCGGAGTGAGCCGTGCCGGTTCCTCCGGCACCTGGGGTTATCCACATACCGACCACTCAGTTTGGGGAAAACCTCCCGCGGACCCGAACCGACGAGTAGCGTTCCTGCACCGCACCCCCACGCACCACGCACCACGCACTTCGCACTTCGCACCGCGCACTTCGCACGCACCGCGCCCCCCACTCCCTGCGGTCCGCACCATCGGATCCGAGCCTCGCAAGGAGCACGGGATGTCATATGACCCGTACATGCCATACTCGCCGCCGTACCCGCCACGCCCGCCGCAGCCGCAGCCGCCCCAGGAGGACGACCAGACGCTGCGCCTGCCCTCCGTCCGCCGCCTCGGCGACGTGCAGGAGCTGCGCGCCGCCTACCGGCGGCAGCGCCGGACCGCGACCTTCACCGCCCTCGGCTACTTCCTCGTCTTCCTCTGCCTGGCGGCGTTCGCCCCCTCCGCCCTGACCGCCGACGTCACGGACGGCCTCCCCCTGGGCCTGCTCCTGGCGCTGCTCCAGCTCCCCGTCACCTGGCTGGCGATCGCCCTGTACGAGCGCACCGCGCGGCGCGGCGTCGACCCGCTCGTGGAACGGATGCGCCAGGAGAGAACCGTGGACGTCCGACGGGGAGCGGCCCGGTGACCGGGTTCAGCGAAGGCGAACAGGCGATGTTCCTGGTCGGGTTCTCCGCGGTCGCCACCCTCACCCTGCTGCTGTGCGTGATGACGGGCCCGGACCGCGACGACCTCGACGAGTTCTACACCGGGTACGGCTCGCTGTCCCCGATGCGCAACGGCCTGGCGATCGCCGGCGACTACATCTCCGCGGCGACCGTGCTCGGCACCGGCGGCGTCATCGCCCTGTTCGGCTTCGACGGCGTCGTCCTCGCCCTGAGCACCGCGCTCTCCCTCCTTCTGCTGATGTTCCTGATGGCCGAACCGCTGCGCAACGCGGGCCGGTTCACCCTCGGCGACGCGCTGGCCCGCCGCACCCGCAGCCGCGCCGTCCGCGTCACCGCCTGCGCGGTCACCCTCGCCGCCCTGCTGCCGATGATGCTGGTGCAACTGGCCGGCACCGGCCAGCTGCTGTCGTTCCTGCTCGGCTTCTCCAGCCCGGCCCTGGAGACCGGCTGCGTCATCGGCGTCGGCGCGCTGATGATCAGCTACGCGGCGATCGGCGGCATGAAGGGCACCGCCCTCATCCAGATCTTCAAGATCGTGATGCTGCTGGGCTCGGGCACCGTGGTGACGCTGCTGCTCCTGTACCGGTTCGGCTGGAACCCCGGCGCCCTGTTCGACGCCGCCGCGCGGCGCAGCGGGGCCGGGCAGGCGTTCCTGCACCCCGGCCTGGAGTACGCGGCCGGACCGCGGCCCGGCCTGGACATGCTCTCCTCGCAGCTCGCGGTGGTGCTGGGCGGCGCCTGCCTCCCGCACGTCACCATGCGCATGTACACCGCCTCCAGCGCCCGCCAGGTACGCCGCTCGATGTCCTGGGCGGTCTCGCTCGTGGCCCTGTTCGTGCTGGTCGTCACCGTGGTCGGGTTCGGCGCGACGGCGCTGGTCGGCCGGGAGACGGTCGCCGCGACCGACGCCGCCGGCAACTCCGCCTACCTGCTGGGCTCCCGCGCGGCGTTCGGCACCGACGTGACGATGGTGGAGGCCGTGCTCTTCACCACCGTGGGCACGGCCATGTTCCTCACCCTGCTGGCCTCGGTCGCCGGGATGATCCTCGCCTGTGCCAACTCTCTCGCCCACGACGTCTTCGCCACCCGGGCCCGGCCGCTCACCCCGCGCCGGGAGATGACGCTGGCCCGGCTCTCCGCCGTCGCCGTCGGCGTTCCCGCGATCGCCCTCGCGGTCCTGGTGCAGCACCGCAGCCTCCAGCCGCTGGCCACCCTCTCCTTCTGCCTGGGCGCCTCGGCCCTGTGCCCCGCCCTGGTCTACAGCCTCTTCTGGCGCCGCTACACCCGCACCGGCCTGCTCTGCACCCTGATCGGCGGCAGCCTCGCCGTCCTCGCGCTGATGCCGGGGACCAGCCTGGTCTCCGGCACCCCCGTCGCGGCCTTCCCCGAGGCCGACTTCAACTGGTTCCCGTTCACCACCACGGGCCTGGTATCCATCCCGGCGGGCTTCGCCCTCGGCTGGCTCGGCACGGTCCTGTCCGGCCGCCGCCGGACGGAGGCGCAACGCCGGGACTACGCGGCACTGGAACCGGAACTGCTGGCGGGAGCGGTGCGGGAGAGGACGTAGGCGCGGCCGGCGACCGGACGCCCGCCGGCCAGTCCACCGGTCAGTCCACCGGTCAGTCCACCGCCTTGCCCGTCAGGGCGCTGATGCGGCTGCGGACCTGGTCCATCTGTGCCTGTACGTCGTCCCAGCGCTCCCCGTGCTCGCGCAGCACCCGCTCCGTCTCCCGGGCGGTCCGCTCCCCGCTCAGCCGGGCCTCGGCCAGCACCTCGGCGGCGCGGGCGCGGGCCTCCTCCGGCAGCCGCCGGGCGGCCTCCTCGGCGGCGGCCAGCTCCCGCTCGGCGGCGGCGAGTTCCCGCTCGGCGCGCGCCACGGACTCCTCGTGGCGGGCGTCCGCCGCGGCCGTCCGCGCGGCCTCCTCCCGTTCCGCGCCGGCCAGCCGCTCCGCGTGCTCGGCCGCCTGCTCGGCGAGGGTCCCGGTGACCCGCTGCCGCGTCTCCCGCAGCGCGCCCAGCACCTCCGTACGCCCGGCCTTCACCTCGCGCCGGCAACCCACGCGCACGTCGTCGGCCTCGGCGCGGGCCGCGAGAAGCCGCTGCCGGGCCCACTCGTCGGCCTCGGCGCGGACCGCGTCGGCGTGCGCGCGCACGGCCTCCGCCACGTCGGTCGCGTACGCCCGTGCCTCGTCCACCAGCCGCTCCCCCTCGGCCCGCGCCCGCTCCCGTACGGCGGCGGCCTCCTCCCGCGCGAGCGCGAACAGCCCGCGGGCGCTCTCGCCGAGGGTCTCGTACGTCTGCGGAGCCAGCCCTGCGACGGCCTCCCGCAGGTCGGCCAGCTCCTCCTCCATCTCCCGGGCCAGCACGGTGAGCCGCGCGGCCCTCTCCCAGGCGGCGTCCCGCTCCTCGGAGAGGGCCGCGGCACACGCCTCGACCTGCTCGGGACGGTAACCGCGCCGTCGTACGGTCACGAAGCCGTGTGGCGGCATCGACGCGCTGCTCATCCTGGAACCCCTGTTCGTCCGACCCGCAGTACATCGCCCGATAGCGGACTTAAGGGACTTTATGGATCAGAGGTAAGTGTTCATAACGCGACACTCCGGGCGGACGGGGGCGCGGACACGCCGGAGGACCTGGACACGCCGGAGGGGCCGGACACGCCGGAGAACCCGGACACGCCGGAGGGGCCAGACCCGCCGGAGGGGCCAGACACGCCGGAGGGGCCGGACCCGCACGCGCTGCTCGGCGTACGGGCCCGGCCCCCCGGGGACCTGACGGCGGTCAACGACCACGGGTCACAGCAACCCGTCCCACATCTCCTCCAGCAGCACCGACCACCAGCTCTCCGGCGACCCGAGCGCCGGCGCGTCGAGCGCCGCGAGCTGCGCCTGGAAGTCGACGGTCCAGCGCCCCGCCTGCTCCTGGTTCAGCCCGAACCTCAGCCGCCACATACGGCCCAGCAGCGCCAGGCAGCGCGCGAACTCGGGCAGCCCCGTGTTCACGAACTGCGGCGGTACGGGCGCGCCGTTCGGCCCGGCCTCCACCGGTACCGCCACGATGCTCGCCGTGCCGTACTGGACGCAGACCGCCTTGCCGAAGTCACTGCCGACGACCAGGTACGACCCCGCGTCCGAGGCCGGCCGCACACCGCGCTCGGCCGCCAGCTCCGCCAGCGTCGGCACGGGGCGGCCCGGCTGGGCCTGCGCCCAGAAGAACGGGCCCATGTCCACCGGCAGGCCCGCCGTCACCAGCGTCTGCGCCACGACCGGCGGCACGCCCTGCCGGTCCACGGCCGCCTGCTCGAACCGGAACACGCCCGGCCCGAACGCCGCCGCCATCTCCTGGGCCACGCCCTCCGGCGGCAGCGGCGCGGCGGGCGCCACGGACGGCAGCGGCGCCCGGACCGGCGCGGGGCGCGCGGGCCCGTCGGCCACCTGGTGCAACTCGCCCTGGTGACCGATCAGTTGCCGCATGCCCTGCTGACGGCTCGCGTGGTCCGTGCCGTACGGCGCGATCGACGTGATCCGCGCCTGGGGCCACTGCTCCCGGATCATCCGCGCGCAGTACGCCCCCGGCAACTCGCAGGACTCCAGCTCGGTGTGGAGCTCAAGGACCTGGTCCGGCGGCACGTTCATGGCCCGCAGCTCGTGGTAGATCTGCCACTCCGGATGCGGGGTCCCCGGCGCCGACCGCCGAATGAGCTGCTGCTCCGACCCGTCCTGGGCGCGGTACCGCAGCACGGCCTGATACCCGGGCCCGACGGTGGGCTGCCCGGCGGGCGGCGGATAGCCGTAGGCCGGGGGGTGGGCGGCGGCAAGGGGGGTGCCGGGGGCGACCGGGGCACCGGGGGCGACCGGGACACCGGGGGCGACCGGGACACCTGGACCACCGGGGCCACCAGGGGCACCGGGACCGACCGGGACACCTGGACCACCGGGGCCACCAGGGACACCGGGACCGACCGGGGCGCCCGGAGCACCGGGGCCACCAGGGACACCGGGACCGACCGGGGCGCCCGGAGCACCGGGGCTACCAGGGGCACCGGGACCGACCGGGGCACCGGGGCCACCGGGGCCACCGGGGCCACCAGGAGCGTGCGGGCTGCCTTGGGTGCCAGGGCCCCCCGGGGCTCCCTGGCCGATCGGGGGTGGAGACGCGGCGAACACCGTCGGCGCGTGGTGGACGCCCTGGGGCGCGCCGGCGGCGGGGGCGCCGGGCGCACCCGGTGCGCCCGGCGGGTGGGG